>JBEQBH010000001.1:0-17843 GCA_041639955.1 Halobacteriales archaeon
ATCATCGGCGAGATCACGGGCCAGAGCCCGGTTCGAACGCGCGCCAAGAAGACTGTCGGCGAGTTCGACATCCGTCAGGGCGACCCCATCGGTACGAAGGTCACGCTGCGTGACGAGACCGCCGAGGAGTTCCTCGAGACCGCGCTGCCACTCGCCGACCTGGCCGAGAGCCAGTTCGACGACACCGGCAACGTCAGTTTCGGTATCGAGGAACACACCGAGTTCCCGAGCCAGGAGTACGACCCGAGTATCGGAATCTACGGGCTGGACGTGACGGTCAACCTCGTCCGCCCCGGCTACCGTGTCGCCAAGCGAGACAAGGCGTCCCGTTCGATTCCCTCGAACCACCGACTCAACCCTGACGACGCGGTCGCGTTCATCGAGTCGACTTTCGACGTTGAGGTGAGCGAATGAGCGAAAGTGAAACCCAACAGGCCGAAGACGAGCGTACGGGCCAGCTCGAGTCCTGCCAGCGCTGCGGGCGCGAACAGGGACTCGTCGGCAAGTACGACATCTGGCTGTGTCGCCAGTGCTTCCGGGAGATCTCCCGGGGCATGGGCTTCAGGAAGTACAGCTAACAATGACAGGAAACGACCCATTCGCCAACGCACTGTCGGCACTCAACAACGCCGAGAGCGTCGGGCATCTGGAGCAGACGGTATCGCCCGCCTCGAACGAGATCGGTAGCGTACTCGAGGTCTTCTACGACCGCGGGTACATCGACGGGTTCACATTCGTCGACGACGGCAAAGCCGGTGAGTTCGAGGTCGAACTGAAAGGAGCCATCAACGAGTGTGGCCCGGTCAAGCCCCGCTACTCTGCGGGCGCCGACGAGTTCGAGAAGTGGGAGAAGCGGTTCCTCCCCGCCCGTGACTACGGGACCCTCGTCGTGACGACCAGCCACGGAGTCATGAGCCACTACGAGGCTCGTGAGGAAGGCGTCGGTGGCCAAGTAATCGCGTACGTGTACTAACAATGCCACGAGTAGAACTGGAGATTCCGGAGGACGTGTCCGTCTCCCAGGACCATCTCGACCTCACGGTCGAGGGTCCCAACGGGACGGTCACACGTCGGCTCTGGTATCCCGACATCGACGTCACAGTCGCGGACGACGTCGTCGCGGTCGAGTCCGACGAGGACGACGCCAAGACGATGTCGACCATCGGGACCTTCGAGAGCCACATAGAGAACATGTTCCACGGCGTCGTCGAGGGGTGGGAGTACGAGATGGAAGTCTTCTACTCTCACTTCCCGATGCAGGTCGACGTCGACGGTGACGAGGTCGTCATCGAGAACTTCCTCGGCGAGAAGGCCGCCCGTCGGACCACCGTCCACGGTGACACCGACGTGTCGGTCGACGGCGAGGAGCTGACCGTGACCGGCCCCGACATCGAGGCCGTCGGCCAGACCGCCGCGGACATCGAACAGCTCACACGCATCAACGACAAGGACGTGCGTGTGTTCCAAGACGGGGTGTACATCACCCAGAAACCGTCCCGAGGTGACGCCTGATGGCGGACGACGAGTACGCCGAACTCACCGACATCAGCGGCGTCGGCGAGGCAAAGGCCGATGCGCTCCGCGAGGCGGGCTTCGAGACGGTCGACGATATCCGCGGTGCCGACCAGTCGGAGCTGGCCGAGGCACAGGGCGTCGGCAACGCGCTTGCCGCCCGCATCAAGGCGGACGTCGGCGGTCTCGAGGTCGAGACCGAGACCGAAGCCGAGGTCGAAGAGGAAGGCGAAGACGAGGCCGAGACCGACGAGGACGTGGAGACGGAACTCCAGCCCCGCGGGCTCGCCGACAAGACGCCCGACCTCGACGACGAGACGGCTCGACTGCTGGCCCAGCGACACCGCGTCGGCGGCCCGCAGTTCAACCGGCAGGACCACCACAAGAAAAAGCGCGTTCCGACCTCCTGGCGCAAGCCACGCGGCGCTCTCTCGAAACAGCGCCGCGGTATCAAGGGGAAGGGCGACACCGTCGAGGCGGGCTTCCGCTCGCCGAAGGCGGTTCGTGGCAAACACCCCTCGGGCTTCGAGGAAGTCCGTGTCCACAACACGGACGACCTGGAGGGCGTCGACGGTGACGTCGAGGCCGTCCGCATCGCCTCGAAGGTCGGCGCCCGCAAGCGCGAGCGCATCGAGGAGGAAGCAGAGGACGCGGGTATTCGCGTGCTCAACCCCACCTATGTCGAAGTCGAGGTGACCGAAGAATGACGGATCTGTCCGCACAGAAGCGACTCGCATCGGATATCCTCGACGTCGGGAAGAACCGCGTCTGGTTCAACCCCGACCGCCAGGGTGACATCGCCGACGCCATCACTCGCGAGGACGTTCGCGAGCTGGTCGAGGAAGGTGCCATCACGGCCAAAGACAAGAAGGGCAACTCCCGCGGTCGCGCCCGCGAGCGCCAGGAGAAGCAGGCCTACGGCCACCAGAAGGGAGCCGGTTCCCGGAAGGGCAAGGCCGGGGCACGGCAAAACGAGAAGGAGAACTGGGCGTCCCGCATTCGCGCACAGCGCAAGAAGCTGCGCGAACTGCGAGACGACGGCACACTCTCGACATCGCAGTACCGCGACCTGTACGACCAGGCCGGCGGTGGCGAGTTCGACAGTGTCGCCGACCTCGAACGATACATCGACGCAAACCACGGTGACGAATAATGGCGACAGGACCACGATACAAGGTGCCGATGCGGCGACGCCGCGAGGCCCGAACGGATTACCATCAGCGGTTGCGCCTGCTGAAATCCGGCAAGCCCCGCCTTGTCGCTCGAAAGAGCAACAAGCACACCAGGGCGCAGCTGGTGACTCTCGGACCTGACGGCGACCGCACGCTGGCGGCAGCACACTCGGGCGACCTCGAAGAGTACGGCTGGGAGGCGCCGACGGGCAACATGCCCGCGGCCTACCTCACCGGTCTGCTTGCCGGGCTTCGCGCGCTGGACGCTGGCGTCGAGGAAGCGGTGCTCGACATCGGCCTCAACACCCCGACCCCCGGAAGCAAAGTATTCGCAATACAGGAAGGCGCTATCGACGCCGGCCTCGAAGTGCCCCACAACGACGACGTACTCGCCGACTGGCAGCGCACGCGCGGTAGCCACATCGCCGAGTACGCCGAGATGCTGGACGAACCGCTCTACAGCGGGGACTTCGACGCTGCAGACCTCCCGGAGCATTTCGACGAGATTCGGGAGACACTACTGGAAGGTGACATCGAACTATGAGTGCCAATAACGGCTGGGAACCCCGCACACGCCTCGGCAAGCAGGTTGTCGAGGGTGAGATCGACTCCATGCAGGAGGCGCTGAACTCGGGGCTTCCCCTGAAAGAATCGGAAGTCGTCGACCAGCTCGTTCCCGATCTGGAAGACGAAGTGCTGGACATAAACATGGTCCAGCGGATGACCGACTCCGGCCGGCGGGTGAAGTTCCGCTGTGTCGTCGCAGTCGGCAACCGCGACGGGCTGGTCGGCTACGCCGAGGGGCGTGACGACCAGGTCGGCGGTGCCATCCAGAAGGCCATCGACGTGGCCAAGCTGAACATCATCGACGTCTCCCGTGGCTGTGGGTCCTGGGAGTGTGGCTGTGGCCGTCCGCACACGGTCGCGCTGCGCACCGAGGGCAAGGCCGGGAGCGTCGAGGTCGAGCTCCAGCCCGCCCCGCGCGGGCTCGGTCTCGCGGGCGGGGAGACCGTCCGCAAGGTGCTCGAACTCGCCGGCATCGAGGACATCTGGACCCGCTCGAGTGGGAACACGCGAACCACGGTCAACTTCGCGAAGGCTACCTTCAACGCCCTGCAGAACACGGCCGAGGCCCGCGTCCCCGAGCGTACCTTCGAGAAGCGCGAGGTGATCGAGTGATGCGAGCACTCGTCCAGATTCGTGGCGACGTGAACATGGATACGGACATCCACGACACGCTGAAGATGCTGAACATCCACCACGTCAACCACTGTACGTTCGTCCCGGACACGGACGCGTACAACGGTATGGTGTCGAAGGTCAACGACTTCGTCGCCTTCGGCGAGCCCAGCCAGGAGACCGTCGAACTCCTCCTCGAGTCACGCGCCGAGCCCGCCGAGGGCGACGCCGACGTGGACGACGAGTGGGTCGACGAGAACACCGAGTACGACGACATCGCGGGCCTGGCGTGGGCCCTCATCTCCGAGGAGACGACGCTGCAGGAGCAGGGTCTCTCCCCGACACTCCGTCTGCACCCGCCCCGTGGCGGCCACGACGGCATCAAACACCCGACCAAGGAGGGCGGTGAACTCGGGCGACACGACACCGAGGGCATCGACACGCTCCTGGAGGCGATGCGATAATGACGAGCAAGAAACGACGACAGCGCGGCTCGCGCACGCACGGTGGCGGCTCGCACAAGAACCGACGCGGCGCCGGACACCGCGGTGGCCGCGGGGCCGCCGGCCGCGACAAGCACGAGTTCCACAACCACGAGCCACTGGGCAAGAGCGGGTTCAAGCGCCCCGAACAGTCCCAGGAAGAGGTCGCGACGGTCGACGTCCGCGAGCTCGACGAGAACGCCGTGCTGTACGCGGCCGACGGACTCGCCGAAGAGGACGGCGACGGCTACATCATTGACGCCCGCGAGGTCGTCGACGAGGCCGAGGATGCCGACCTGGTGAAGGTGCTCGGTGCGGGGCAGGTCCGCAACGAACTCACCCTCATCGCCGACGACTTCTCGGCCGGTGCGGTCGAGAAAGTCGAAGGCGCGGGCGGCACCACAAAGTTGACGGAGTTCGGTGAGGAACGGCAGGCAGATGCCGACACCGACGGCGAATCGGACGACGAGGAATAAGAGTAAACAATGAGCTGGAAGGACACCGCCGAACCACTGCTCGTGCGGATGCCGGCAGTCCGCCGTCCGGAAGGACACGTCCCGTTCAAGCGAAAACTCGCCTGGACGGGTGGCGTGTTGGTGCTGTATTTCTTCCTGACGAACGTGAAGCTGTTCGGCCTCGACATCGACGCGAGCCAGCAGGTATTCGGCCGATTCGGGTCGATTCTGGCCTCGGGCCAGGGGAGTATCATGCAGCTGGGTATCGGGCCCATCGTCACCGCGTCCATCGTGTTGCAGTTGCTCGGTGGCGCGAACCTGCTCGGGTTGAACACGCAGGACGACCCGCGGGACCAGATACTCTACCAGGGGCTCCAGAAGCTGCTGGTCCTCGTGATGATCTGCCTGACCGGCATCCCGATGGTCTTTGCGGCGAACTTCCTGCCACCGGACACGGCCATCGCCCAATCGCTGGGTATCGGGACGACCGGCGTGCAGGCGCTCATCTTCGCCCAGATGTTTGTCGGCGGTGTCCTCATCCTGTTCATGGACGAGGTCATCTCCAAGTGGGGCGTCGGCTCCGGTATCGGGCTGTTCATCGTCGCCGGCGTCAGCCAGCGACTGCTGGGTGGGCTCCTGTCGACCCCGTTCATCGGTAACCAGAACGGTATCATCTACACGTGGTACCTGTTCATCACGGGCCAGCAGGCGACGGGCTCGCTGTTTACGGCGTCGGGTATCCAGACGCTGTTCCTCTCGCCCGGTGGCGGCCGACTGCTCGCGCTGATAACGACCGTGCTCATCTTCGCGGTCGTCGTCTACGCGGAGTCGGTCCGTGTCGAGATTCCGCTCTCGAACGCCCGGGTCAAGGGCGCGCGTGGTCGCTTCCCCGTGAAGCTCATCTACGCCAGCGTCCTACCGATGATCCTCGTCCGCGCGCTGCAGGCCAACATCCAGTTCCTGGGGCGCATCCTCGACCAGCAGCTCGCGAATCTGCCGAGCTGGCTCGGGACCTACAACAACGCCGGGCAGCCGGTTGGCGGGCTGTTCTACTACCTGGCCCCCATCCAGTCGCCCGGTGACTGGATGTGGTTCCTCGACGCCACGACGAACCCGGTCTGGCAGATACTCATCCGCATCGGTATCGACCTGACGTTCATGCTGGTCGGCGGGGCTATCTTCGCCGTCTTCTGGGTCGAGACCACGGATATGGGTCCGGAAGCCACCGCAAAGCAGATTCACAACTCCGGGATGCAGATCCCCGGCTTCCGCCAGAACGTCGGCGTCATCGAGAAGGTGCTCGAACGGTACATCCCGCAGGTCACCGTCATCGGCGGTGCCCTCGTCGGACTGCTGGCCGTCATGGCCAACATGATGGGTACCATCGGGAACGTCTCCGGTACGGGCCTGCTGCTTACGGTCTCTATCACGTACAAGCTGTACGAGGAGATCGCCGAGGAGCAGCTCATGGAGATGCACCCGATGATGCGCCAGATGTTCGGCTGACCGGGTCTACATTTTTTCAGCGGCTGCGCTCGCACGTCGACACACTCTCGCCGGTGCCAGCGGTGCTGCCGTTCTCACGGACCGGGCACCGCGGTATCGTCGCTGGGCCCGTGGTGTCACCGTCGACACTCGCGGGGCAGTCAGGCGAACGCACGCCGTCGCCGCCTGTCGCCTAGTACCGAGCGCGCCAGGTGGCTCGTCGGCTGTGACAGTTGACTGGAGTACAGCGGCGGGGCAGCGGGTGTCTGCTGGCCGATGACATGCGGTGCGGTGTACACCTGTGACCGCGTCGGTATCCGGTTCCGCGTCATAGCCGGCAATAGAACAGCGTGTGTAGTCGTTGTGGCCCCGACAGTCAGAATCCGGGCTGGTCGCGGGTCTCAGCTCTCCGCTTCCCAGCTGAACAGCTCCGCCTCGACCTCGTTGTTCAGCGCACGCAGGCTGTCGCCGATATCGTCGCCGACGGGCATCTCCGCGCGCGCCTGTTCGATGATGCTCCGGACCTCCGGGAACGGCCCCATCTGTGCGCCGTTGGTCGCGGGCGTGTCGGAGGACTGCTGGAACTGGTCGAAAGCGGTGGCGAAGTGGGGGTTCTCGTCGAACCAGCCCTCGCTGCGAAGCAGGTCGGCGGCGCCGTCACAGACCGGGAAGTACCCCGTCTCACGGTGCCAGCGGGCCTGCTGTTCGGGCTCTAAGAGCCACGAGAGGAACTCCCCGGCGGCCTCTTCGACCTGTGGGTCGAGGTCGTCACCTATCCACAGCGAGGCCCCGCCGACGAGGACGCCGTTGCGCTCGTCCAGCACGGGGAGGTAGCCGGTCTTCAGGTCGAAGTCGGCGCCGGACTGGATAGAGCCAAGCGACGACGTCGAGCCGATGAGCATGGCGGCCCGCTCGTCGTGGAACGTCTTCTTGGCCGTCCCGCGGGCCTTGATACCGCTGTTGTGGTAGAGCCCGTCCGCCTCCATGTCGGTCCACCACTGGAAGAACTCGTGGCCGAAGTCGCTGTCGAGGTAGGCCTCGTCGGGGACGCCGGCGCGGCCGTTTTGCTCGTTGACCAGCTCCTGACCGGCCTCGGCGAACCACTGTTCGACGAACCAGGAGTAGTTCGCGAAGGTGATGCCGTAGTCGACGACGCCAGCGTCGACGAGCTGCTCGCTGGCCGCCCGGACTTCCGCAAACGTCTCCGGCGGGTTCTCGGGGTCCAGTCCGGCGGCCTCGAAGGCGTCGCTGTTGATACACAGCACGGGGTTCGAGGAGTTGAACGGCACCGAGTGTAGCTCCCCGTCGACGGTGTAGTAATCGGAGACGGAGTCGGTCAGCGACGATTTGGCGGCCGTCGGGAGGACACGCTCGGCCGGTTTGAACGCCCCCGACAGTCGGGCCTTCATGCTCCCGATCTCGTTTATCTGGGCGATAGCGGGCATCTCCTCGGTCCCGGCGGCGGCCAGGCTCTCGTCTAAGACCCCGTCGTAGCTCCCGAGCGAGGAGAGACGGAAGTGTACCGAGCCGTGTTTGGCCTCGAACTCGCGGGCGAAGTCATGGAGCAGTAGGGACTTGGCACCGCCCATCGCGTGCCAGAAGTCGATGACGGTGTCGCCTTTCGACATCGTGTGCTTCTGGCGCTCGCCGGTCGTGAACTGCGCGGCCGTCGAACCGAGTTCCTCGGCCTGCTGGGACATGACGCTGACCTCCTGGGTGACGTCCGCGAGCGACTCGGCCTGGCTTTCGGCCGCGTCGGCGACCGTCTCGGCCTCCGTCGTCGTCTCCTCGCTGACGGCGCTGACTTCGTCGACCATCGAGACGACCGACTGCGTGGTCTGGGCCTGCTGGTCGACCGCGTCGTCTATCTCCTTGATGGAGGTGTTGACCTGCTCTATCATGCGGACCACGTCGTCGAGCCCGCCGATGGTCGAGTCGACCGCGCTGCCCGCCTGTGCGACCACGTCCTGGGTCTCGTACATGTTCTCGACGGTGGTCTCGGTCTGTTCTCGCACCTCAGAGACGGTCGAGCTTATCTCGTCGGTCGCCTCCTTGGTCTCGTTGGCCAGGTCCTTGACCTCGTTTGCGACGACGGCAAAGCCCGCGCCCGCTTCGCCCGCCCGGGCCGCCTCGATGTTGGCGTTCAGCGCGAGCATGTTCGTGTCGTCGGCCACGTCGTTGATGAACTCGGTAATCTCCTCGATGTCGCCCATCAGGTTGGAGAGCTGTTCGACCTGTGTCACCATCTCCTCGGTCTTTGCTTCCATCGCTTCGAGGTCCTCGATGGCCTTGGACGCCGCTTCCTGGGCGCTGTCACCGCTCTCAACGGAATTCTCGGCGGTGTTTGCGACCTCCGTCGCCGAGGCCGCGACCTCCTGGATAGTCGCTGAGATAGAGCGCATCTCGTCGCCGACCTGCTGGAGGTGTTCGTTCTGCTCGTGGGCCCCGTCGGCGATTTCGCTGATAGACTGGCTCACCTGCTCGCCTTCCCGTTCGACTTTCTCGACTTCCGCTTCGACGTCGGAGGTCGACTCGTCGACGGACGTGCTGACCTCCTTGACCTGTTTTAACATCGTGTTCCACTCGTCGAGCATCCGGTTGTAGCTGGAGACGAAATCGACGACGGAGTCGACGTTGGAGTCGATGTCGGCCCGGCGGGTCAGGTCACCAGAGGCGTTGGCGCTGACGACGCCCTGTAGCTCGGCCAGGGACCCTTCGAGGTCGTACAGCCGGTGTTGCTGGTCCTCGACGGTGTCTTCGAGCTCTTCGATGCGACTGCGCGCCTGGTCGCGTTCGTTTCGGACCTCCCGGAACTTCGCACGCAACTCGCTGTCCGACAGGGACTCGATGTCTAGCTCGTCGTCGGACTCCGATGGGGACTCGACTACACAACCGTCCGCAGACCTGTCATCTTGTGAATTGTTACCGCTACGATTCTCGGTCATACTCGGTTATCACCGATGTCGCTCTTAAGACTCGTGTTCGAGTTTCATCGATTAATAATCGGGTATTCCACGCCGGAAGGGCCCGAGCGCCGGTAATCTCCCGGCGTCGGTCCGTGGCTGTCCGGACGGTGACGGTCTAAAACAGCCGTTCGAGCAGCCCGCGGTCGCGGTGTTTCTCCGCCAGCAACACCGAGCAGTCCACGTCGTCGACCACGTCGAGCACGAGCGACCTAGAGACGAGCCGACGGAGGAGTCCTTCCTCGGTCGCGCCCAGAACCAGCAGCGTCGCGTCGTCGGCGGCGCTCTCGATGGCCGCCTCGACGTCGCCGGACTCGACGAGCAGCTCGGCGTCGTCGAGCCCGTTGTCGGCGGCCCACTTTTCGAGGAAGGCTTCGCCGGCCGCCGGGTCGTCGTCGACGTTCAACAGTGTCACCTCGGAGTCGTACTCCGACTGGAGCAGCTTCGCCACCGAGGCCGACAGCTCCGAGTCCGGGCCGCCGGCGGTCGGCAGCAGGATTCTGTCGGGGTCGAACCCGCGGTCCCGAAGCACGAGGAAGTCACAGGGGACCGCCTCGGTGAGTTCGTCCATCGCCGACTCCGCGCGGCCGGGCGAGCCGTGCGAGTCGGGGCCCCACCCCATCACGACGAGGTCGGCCGTGTGGGTTCGGGCGGCGTCGAAGATGGCCTCGTAGGACTTGTGGGAGATGATGGTGTGAGTCTCGACGTCGACGCCGAACGTCTCGGCGTCCTCGCGGGCGCTCGCCAGTAGCCGCTCCGAGCTCTCGTCGATTTCGTCGCTCCGTTCGGCCGCGCTCGCCAGGGCCGTCTGGTCGGGGACGGTGACGATGTGGGTTGCGACGACCTTCCCGCCGCGCTGTTTGGCGATGGCGCTGGCCAGCGTGATGAGCTCCTGTTCGTTCTCCGGGTTGGCCAGCGGGACCATCACGCGGTACTGCCCGCCGTCGGGCTGGACACCCGCGGCCGCGCTAACGGCTGCGTCGGGCAGTTCCTCCGAGCGCGAAAGGATGTGTTTCGAGAGGATGCCCTGTTTCTCGGTTCGCGAGCGGGCGTAGAGCCCGTACCACAGTATCGCCGCGGCGGCGATACCGAAGGAGAGCACGAGCGCGTCGGTCGCGACGAACACGAGCAGTGCAAAGGAGAGCACGACGCCCAGAATCGGCATGAGCGGGTAGAGCGGTACGATGAACTCGGGGGTGTACTCCTCCGGGTCCACGTAGCGCATCACGATCAAGGCGAGGTTTAGCAGGCCGTAGATGATGAGATGCAGCCCCGAGGCAGCGCCGGACAGCAGCGTCAGGTCGCCGATGACGATAAAGAGGAGGATGAGCCCGCCGGTGATGCCGATGGCCCGATACGGCGTCCCGAAGCGGGGGTGAATCTCGTTGAGTGCCGGTGTGACGATGCGGTCACGACCCATCGCGAAGTTGATGCGGGAGGAGGCGAGGATGGAGGCGTTCGCGCTCGACGCGGTGGCAAGCAAGCCGCCAAACAGCAGCGCCCCGCCCATCGCGGCCCCCTGGAGGTACTGGCCGACCTCGACGACGGCGATGGGGTTCTCGGCGTCGGAAGTGATGACGTCCGCGATAAAGCCCTGCGGGACGGCCGCGCTCATGATGACAAGCACCAGGGCGTAGATGACCGTCACGATGACGACGCTGCCGATGACCGCCCGCGGGAGGTTCTTGCCGGGGTCCTTTATCTCCTCGGCGACGCTGGTAATCTGGACGAAGCCGAGATAGGAGACGAAGATGAGCCCCGTCGTCTCCAGGGTCGTGATGACGCCGCGGGCCTCGGGGAGGTTCCCCGGCTCGGCCCGCAGCGTCCCCAGGAAGGTAAACACCGCCAGAATCGCCACCAGCAGGACGACGATGACGTTCTGGAGTCGCCCGGTCTCTTTCGCGCCGACGTAGTTGATGAGGACGAAGAATGCGCCGCCGACGAGTGCGATTATCTTCACGACGGCTATCGAGACGGGCCCGAGCCCGACCGACCCCGAGAGCCCGAAGATGCGGGCGATGTAGCGGCCGAAGCCGACCATGTAGAAGGCGCTGGCGAAGGCCAGGCCGAGCCAGTTGGCCCAGCCGGCGACCGAGCCAAAGAGCGGGCCCAGCGCGTGGTTGACGTAGTAGTACGCCCCGCCCGAGCGGGGCATCGCGGTGCCGAGTTCGCTGGCCGACAGCGCGGTGAACATGGCGATGACGCCGCCCAGAACAAACGCGACCGCCGCCATCGAGCCGGCGTTGAGGATGGCCTCGCCGGGCAGGACGAAGATGCCGGCACCGATCATCGTCCCGACGCCGATGGTCAGCGCCGCCAGCGGGCCGAGGTCCTTCGCGAGGTCTTCCTCACTCATCGTCCCCTCGGGGGAGTGCGATGACGGGGATGTCCGCGTTCGTCACGAGCTTCAGCGAGAGGTCGCCGGAGAGAAACTGCATGAGCCGGCCGCTGCCACGGGAGCGGTAGGCGATGGCGCTCGCGCCGACCGCGTCGGCGGCGTCGAATATCTCTTCGGCCACGTCGCGCCCGTAGGCGGTGTGGTCGTCGGCGTCGGGGAACACCGTTCGGACGGCGGCGTAGGCCTCCTCGGCCAGTTCCTCGGACTGCTCGACCGGCGTCTTGTCGGGGACGCCGCCGCCCTTCTCGACGACGTGCAGGGCGGTCACGCGCTCCGGGTCGTACGGTTCGAGCGCGGTTGCCGTGGCCAGCGCGTCGTCTTCGTTGGCTACTGGGAGGAGGACGTGAGCGAGAATGTCCCCGCCTCCCTCGTCGGATGGGCTGGTCATACCGTCCAGTAGGGACACAACCCGTAATGAGTGTGTTCACTGCGTACCGCTATCGGCGATGTGCATATGTATGAACTTACCGGGCCGGAACACGGCAGTCTCGTGAGGTGTATCGCACACGTGCCGTCACGGGTCCAGCCCGTAGATAGCCGATCGAATGAACACCAACACCGGAATTATCTCTAGCCGGCCGATCCACATGTTGAACAGGAACATCGTCTCGGCAGCCGGGTGCATCGAGGGGCCGGTGATTCCCGAAGAGAGGCCGACGTTACCCTGTGCGCTGGCGACCTCGAACAGCGCGTCGGCGAAGCTGAACGTGGGGCCAGCGACGTTGACGAGGACGAGACTGCTCACCGCGAGAATCAGGACCCACAGAAGCGTGACGATGGCGGCCTCGCTGAACTCCTGCTCCATCTCCCCTCGGTTCAGGACACGGCCGTCGATGCGGGTGGTGATGACGGCGTTCTCCGGGAGGAATACCCGAGAGAACTGCCAGATGATACCGCGGACGACGGTGTAGCCGCGGACGATTTTGATACCGCCGACCGTCGACCCGGCGGCCCCGCCCAGCGTCATCGCCCCGACCACCATCACCTTCCCGCCGGCCACCCAGCGGCCGATAGGGGCCGACTGGAACCCCGTACAGGAGAGCGCGGACACCCACTGGAAGACGGAGTCCCGTACCGCGTCGAGTTGCCCGGCGCTGAGCATCGGCACCGAGAACGGGAGAAAGGACTGCGTGGCGAAGGCGTCGGCGCTGGCCGACACCGTCAGCGCGTTCTGTAGCGAGAGGACGATGACGCCGGCCACGAGCAGGATGAACAGCCACCGCGTCTGGAGGTCGGTAATCAGCTCGCGCCACTCCCGGTCGTGGAGGACGAGATAGTGAATCGGGAAGGCGACGGCGCCCAGTATCATGATGGGCAAGAGGACGAGTTCGACCAGCGCGGAATCGTAGGTCGCGATTGAGTTGTCCGTCACGGAGAACCCGCCCGTGGTGAGCCCGGTCATCGCGTGGTTCAGCGCCTGCCACGCGGCCTCCCACAACGGGAGCTGGCTCCCGTAGTCGCTTGCGGTGATGGCCCAGAACAAAAGCAGGAAGGCAAGCAGCGTGTAGCCGACGACGAGCTTCCACACCGTCCGGACGGTCGAGACGATACTGGGGTGGATTTTCTCCTCGCGGGCCTCGCTCCGGTAGAGGGCGTAGCTTCCGCTCCCGGGCCGTGCGAGAATCGAGACCGTCAGGACGATGACGCCGACGCCGCCGACCCACTGGATGAACGAGCGCCACCACTGGACCGCACGGGGTAGCGACGGTTCGTGGATGGCCATCGTCAGGCCGCTGCCTGTCCAGCCGCTCATGCTCTCGAAGAGGGCGTGCAGCGGGTTCCGGAAGTACGCCAGGCTCGATACCGTAGTCGTTCCGCCGACGCGAATCGGTTCCCACGCGCTCGTGTCAGTGCCGGCCGGGACGAACGACACCATCACCTCGGGCGGCGTCAGCCATGCGGTGATAAACAACGGGAGTGCTCCGAACACCGCCACCATGAACCAGCCGCCGGCGGCGATGACCATCCCGTGTTTCATTCCGGGCATCGGGGCGTCGTCGAACCGTCGGTTCGCCAACCCGCCGACGCCGGCCGTGAGTCCGCCGGCCATGACGAACCCCAGCGCGGCGTGGAACTCCCGGAACCCCAGCGCTATCACCGCCGTGATGACCATCAACCCGGCCTCCATCAGGAGGAGCGAGCCGATATCTCGGGCGATTATCCGGAGGTCCGTCGGAAACGGGCCGTCGGTCCGTCGTGACATCTCAGTCGTGGTCCTCGGTGTGGCCGAAGACGTCGGTCACCTCGGGCGTCGCCCCCGTCGCCGAGTAGACGGTCAACAGGTCATCCGGCTCGATACGGGTGTCGCCGCGCGGTGTGATCGGCTCGCCCGTCCCCTCCCGCTCGATTGCGACGATGAGCACCTCGGCGTCCAGAAGGTCGGCGTCGTTGGCCGCCTGTAGCGTCTTGCCCGCTATCGGCGCCCCCCGCTTGACCGTTATCTCGAACACCTCGGCCTGTTCGCCGATGCGCATGAAATCGACGATAGAGGGCCGTTTGACCGCCCGGTAGAGGTACTCCGCGATGAGCCGCTGTGGGTTCTGCATCGTGTTTACGCCAATCTGGCGGAACAGTCCCATGTGTTCGGGGTTGTGGACGACCGACACCACTTCGGGCATGTCGAGCTCCTGGGCCAGCAGACAGACCATGATGTTCGTCGCGTCCTGGTCGGTCGTCGAGATGAGCGCGTCGGCCCGGTCGGCGCCCGCGTCTGCGAGCGTCTCCTTCGATGTCGCGTCGTCGTTGATGACCAGGCAGTCGAACTCCCGGGACGCCTGTTCGGCCTTGGCCGCGTCCCGCTCGATGACGACGACCTCGTTGCCACCGGCCGTCGCGATTTCGATGAGCGGCGTACCGATGTCACCAGCCCCAACGATGACGATGTACATTCGTTCCGCCGTTCTGAACCGACCAATGAAAGAGTACCGTTCTCCGAACCGCCGGACAGGGTCCCGCAGATGGAAATACACTTGACCCGGCCGACAGAACGGTCCCGGTATGAACACGGCAGAGGGTCGCCGATGTACGTCGTAATCGTCGGTGCCGGCGAAGTCGGTTCGGCCATCGCCGAGAGCCTCGCGGGGAATCACGACGTCGCCGTCATCGACATCGACGGCGACCGCGTGGAGCAACTGATGTACGACGCCGACGTGCTGGGCATCGAGGGCGACGGGGCGGACCTCGACACCCTGCGGGAGGCAAACATCGAGCAGGCCGACATCGTCATCGCCAGCACGGACGACGACGAGACGAACATCGTCACCTGCGGGACGACCATGACTGTTACGGACGCGTTCAGCATCTCGCGGGTCAAGAGCGCGAAGTTCCTCCGGACCTGGAAGCAGTCCGAGCGCGCCTTCGGCGTCGACCACATGGTCGCGACGAACCTGCTGACCGCCGAGAGTATCGCCCGCGTGGTCGGGCTCCCGGCGGCACAGGACGTCGAGACCTTCGCCGACGGCGCGGTCCAGATGGCGGAGTTCGAGATATCCGAGTCGAGTCCGGTCGCCAACCTAACCGTCGAGGAGGCCGACCGATACGAGTCGCTCACCTTCGCGGCCATACTTCGGGAGGACAGAGTCGTTATCCCCGGCGGCGAGACGGTGTTAGAACCCGGAGACGACGTCGTCGTCATCGGGAGTCCCGAGAGCGTCCAGACCTTCTCGCACGAACTCGAACCCGACAGCGAGAGCGCGCGCAACATCCTCATCGTCGGCGGGAGCGACGTGGGCTATCACACCGCCCGACTGCTCCAAGAGCGGGGGCTGAAACCCCGGCTTGTCGAACGCGACCCCGAGCGGGCCCGCGAAATCGCCGAGGAGCTCAGCGGCACCACCGTCCTGGAGAGCGACGCGACCGACCGGGAGTTCCTTGAACGGGAACACATCGAGGACGTCGACATCGTCGTCACAGCCCTGGAAAGCGACGAGAAGAACCTGCTGGCGGGGCTCCTTGCCAAGCGTCTGGGCGCGGAGCGTGCGGTCGCCGTCGTCGACGCGGGGGAGTACGTCCCGTTGTTCGAGGCCGTCGGCGTCGACGTGGCCGTCAACCCGCGCGAGGCGACCGCAGAGGAGATAACCCGCTTCACCCGCGAGCAACACGCCGAGAACGTCGCCATCATCGAATCCGACCGCGCCGAGGTCATGGAGATAGAGATAGACGAAGAGAGCGTCCTCGTCGACCGCCCGATTCGCGAGTCGGTCGCCGACCTCCCCGAAGGCGTCGTCATCGGCGCCATCACCCGCGATGGCGAGCGTATCATTCCCCGCGGTAACACGGTCATCGAGCTCGGGGACCACATCGTCGTGTTCGTCGACGTGGAGTGCCTTGACGAGGCCACCAGCAAGCTGTAAACTGAGAACGGGAGGTTTTTCGCAGTCGCGCCTGGAGGGTACGCCAATGGACGGTGTTCGGTGATGTCGGTCCGCGTCGACTGGCGACAGAGTATCGCGTTTACCGGCACGGTCATCAAGTACCTCGCCGTCGCGATGCTGGTCCCGCTGGCGGTCAGCGTCATCTACGGTGAGGGCCTCCGCACGTTTCTGGTCTCTATCGCAATCACCGTCGCGGTCGGCGTCGCGCTGGAGCAACTCGACGACGACCCCCAGCTGGGCGCCCGCGAGGCGCTGTTGCTGGTTGCGCTGTCGTGGGGTGCCGTCGCCATCATCGGGGCGGTCCCCTACGTCATCGCCGGCTACGGTACCGAGTCGACCCTTCGACACCCGGTCAACGCCCTCTTCGAGTCGATGTCCGGGTTCACCACGACCGGGGCCACCGTTACCGGGGAGATATCGTTCGACCGCCACTCTCACGCCCTGCTGATGTGGCGCCAGCTCACCCAGTGGCTGGGCGGGATGGGTATCATCGTCCTGATGGTCGCCATCCTCCCGGAGGCCGCGGTCAACGGCGCCCAGCTCATCGACTCAGAGGCGCCCGGACCGGAGCTCCAGAAGCTGACGCCGAAAATAGCCGAGACGGCGCGGCTTCTCTGGCTGTTCTATCTCGGTTTTACCGTCCTGTACGCAGTCCTGTTGCTGGGGCTCCACTATGTTGGACTGGCCCCGGAGATGAACCTCTATAACGCTATCGCCCACGCCTTCACGACGCTGCCGACAGGTGGTTTCTCACCGCAGGCCCAGAGCATCGCCTACTTCTCCCCGGCCGTCCAGTGGCTCGTCATCCCCTTCATGCTCATCGCCGGGATGAACTTCGCTCTCTTCTATTTCCTGTTGCAGGACAACTACGCGGCCTTCCTCAAGGACCGCGAACTCCAGGTGTATCTCGGTGCCAACGCCGGGATGGCACTCATACTCTGGGGCTTTCTCTTTACTGGGTCGGCGCCGCCGCTTGGCGACCTCGGCGGCATCACGCAGGGGGCACTCGAGAACTCCCTGCGACAGGCGACGTTCCAGATCGCGTCGCTGCTCAACTCCACCGGCTACGCGACGAGTGACTTCGCCCAGTGGGACACGACGTCACAGGCGCTGCTGGTGTTTGCGATGTTCATCGGCGGTTCGGCTGGCTCCACCGGCGGCGGCGTGAAGGTCGTCCGCTGGCTGGTCGTCCTGAAGTCCATCCGCCGGCAACTGTTCACGACTGCCCACCCCAGCGCCGTCAAACCGGTCCGGCTGGGCGGGCACGTCATCGACGAGGACGTCATCAACGCCATCTACGGGTTCACGCTGTTGTACCTGCTCACCTTCGGCGTCGCGACGGTGCTCATCATGCTCGACGCGAGCCGCGTCGGACTGGAGATGACGTTACTCGAAGCGCTCAGCGCGAGCCTGGCGACTATCGGAAATATCGGCCCCGGCTTTGGCTTCCTTGGCCCGTTCGGGAGCTACGTAGAGTTCCCGGCGACCAGCAAACTCCTGATGATATTCCTGATGTGGATTGGCCGGCTGGAGATAATCCCCGTCTTCGTCATGTTCACCGGGGCGTTCTGGAACGAGTAACGCCTCGGCCACCGGTACGCCTATACACGGGCTCGCCCACACTCCATCTACATGTCGCGTGACACGTTCGAGGCGAGACTCGACGGGCTCCGGACCAATGTCTGCGAGATGGGCCTGGACGTCACCGACCGGCTCGACCGCGCGGTCACCGCCTACGAACAGCGCGACCCCGCGGCGGGTCGGGCCGTCGCCGACGGCGACGACGCGATAAACGAGCGGTATCTCGACCTCGAAGCCGAGTGT
>JBEQBH010000002.1:0-16616 GCA_041639955.1 Halobacteriales archaeon
AGCCCCCCCGTGAGAGCAGCGTCGGCGCCCGCTCGACGACGGCGGGGGCGTCCTCCGTGTCGAGTGTCACCACGTCGAAACCCGACAGTTCGTCCAGGTCGTCAGTCACGTCGCCAGTGCGGACTTCGACGCTGTCTTTGACGCCGGCTATCGCCATGTTGTTGCGTGCGACATCGGCGAAGTCCGGGTCCCTCTCGTAGGTCACCACGTCGGCACCCATCCGGCCCATGTACGCGCTGAGAATACCGGTTCCGGTCCCCGCGTCCAGCACGCGGTCGCCGGCGGCGATACCGGTCTTGCCGACCACGAGCCCCACGTCGCGGGGCATCATCGGCGCGCCGGTGCGCTCGAGATGGGCAAAGAGGTCCGGCCCGCGCAGCCGCCGGACGGTGAAGCCGGTACCGAGATGCGTCTCGACGACATCGCCGGGCGCTACGTCTTCGGGCACTTCCAGGATGCCGAGGTCGGACTCGAACCGCTCGCCCGGTTCGAGCAGATACTCGCGGTCCTCGTGGACGAACAGATACACGCTACTCCAGCTCGTCGACCGCGTCCGCGAGGTCGCCATCGTTCGCTTCCAGCGCCTCGCGGGCGGTGTCCTCGTCGACACCGGTCCGCATCGCGACGATTTCGACGTCGTCCTCGTCGACCCCGCTCGAAGCACTCGACTCCTCGCCGCCGTCGTCAGCCGCCCCGTCGCCGCGCTCGTGCGTCTCGGGGTCGCCGACGACCTGGTAGGTCTTCTGGCCCTGGGCCTCCATCAGCTGGACCTCGGCGTCGGTAAAGACCAGCTCCTCGTCGGGGGTCCGGATAATCACTTCCTCGGCATCGATATCCTCCATATCGATACCCATCTGTTCCATCATCTGTTTCATCTTGCGCGGGTTCATCCCGCCGCCTCCGCCGAACATACCCGAGGCTGGGCGTTCTGGATAAAAAAGCCCACCGGGTCGGCTCACGCAGCTGTCTTCCCGGGACGGTCGCCGTAGCTCACCGGTCAGCGGACGGGCGACGGTCTAGCTGTGCCCGCACGCGGTTCGGTGTCGGCCTCGTGGGCGAGCGTGACCCCCGTCGTCGAGAGAGCGAAAGCGGGGACGGTCAGCTATCGGCGCCCTGTCGGACCTTCACGGCCATGCCCGTCTCGAAGTCGGCCATCCCCTCGCCGGGGAGCTCCGCGCGGCCAACGGCGAGCAGGTCGCCGCTCTCGTGGACGACGAGCGTCTCGTCGCCGGGCCGGATGGCGGGGTCCGCCGCTTGGACGAACTTCGCGAAGGCGTTGCGGCCCTCGCGGACGAACGGCTCGCTCTCGTCGCCCACGACGACGCGGTGGGCCGGGGCGTCGAACGATTCCTGCAGGCGCCGACCGCCGGCCAGCCCCAGCACGAAGCGGCCGTCAGTGGCGTAGGTGGCGATACGACCCTCGTCGGCGTGGACCTGGCGGGGCCGTCCCGAACTGGTGTGGGTGACCTGGACGGCTGATGCGGCCGGGAACAGCGCCGCGCCGGCGCCGCGTCCGAACTGGTAGTCGGCCCCGCGACGGAGACCACGGAGCTCACTGTCGCTCATTGCCCGAGATGGCGCCCGTGCGGGTAACCCGTTTTCGGTCCGGAGACGGACGGTCGCCCGGAACCACTCGCCTGTCACTCCCCGAGAGATTGCTGGCCGCGTTTGGGGAAATTTATACCCGATGGGCCGTTAGTTTCGCCCACAATGGCTACAGACAAGCGGAAAGTGTATGCGGGCGCCGCGTTGCTGGTCGTCAGCTCGGTGTTGATTCTCGCGTCGGGCCCGTTCGATATCGGTATCTCGGTCACTATCGCCGGCGTCATGGGCGCCGTCGCGGCGCTGGGGCTTGCCGCCGGCGCGTTGCTGGTCGGTACTTCCGAAGACGGTCGAGCGGTCTGAGCTTTCTGTCCGGCTACAGCAGGAATTTGTCGGGGTCGCTACTGAGGTCGACGAAACCGTCGACGGCGGATTTTAAGTCTTCGGAGGAGGACTCCTCGAATCCCATCGCCTCGATGCGACACCCCTCGTGGCGGACGTACCGACAGACGCGAGCGAAGTCGCCATCGCCGGTACAGAGGACGATAGCGTCGTTGTGTTTCGCCAGCGTAACGGCGTCGAGGCTCATCCCTACGTCCCAGTCGGCCTTCTGTGAGCCGTCCTGGAACGTCTTGATGTCCTTGATACGGGTCTCGAACCCGATATCGGTCAGCGCCTCGAAGAAGGACTCCTCCTCGGGGGAGTCGGCACGGATGACGTAGGCGATAGCGCGGGTGAGTTCGCGGCCATCGACGGCGCCGTCGAGCAGCTCCGAGTAGTCGATGTTCCGCGAGTAGAGACTCTGAGCGGTGTGATAGAGGTTCTGCGCGTCGGCCAGGATGGCCACGCGTTGTCCCGAATGTGAGACAGTCATACGCTGATTTGTCACCCGAGCCGGGATAGGTTTTCGGGCTTGGCGGGAGCAAAAAGGATAAGTCACTCACGGACGGCGCTGTTGATATGCGACGACGCTGTCCCCCGGGCCGGGCTGTATCCAGTGGCGACGGCGTCGTCCCCAAACGTAAGCGCAAGCGATAGCTTCTGACTCCCGGCGGGCGTGACACCCCGTCGCGGGTCGCCGACTCGTGGCGGGCGTGGCACACCCGTCACGGGTCGCTTTTCCGGTCGAGGACAACCGGACGACTAATCCCACAGCGACACCACACCACTCAGCAATGACAGCACTCGACTTCCACGGCGTCTACCCCGCGATGTGTACGCCGTTCCACGACGACGACGAGCGCAGTATCGATTTCGAGACACTCCGCGAAGACGCCCAGCGGCTCGAAGCCGCCGGCGTCGACGGCCTGGTCCCGGCCGGCTCGACCGGCGAGTCGGCGACGATGACCCACGACGAACACATCGAGGTCGTCGAGGCGGTCATCGACGCCGTCGACGACGTCCCCGTCATCGCCGGCACCGGCTCCAACAACACCCGCGAGGCCCTGTCGCTCTCCCGGCGGGCCGCCGACGCCGGCGCCGACGCCCTGCTCCTGATTTCGCCGTACTACAACAAGCCCGAACAGCGTGGGCTGGTCGACCACTACGAGACCATCGCCGACGCGGTGGACTGCCCGCAGATAGTCTACAACGTCCCCTCGCGGACGGGACAGAACATCGATCCGGACACCGCCGTCGAGCTGGCGGCCCACGAGAACATCCAGGCCTACAAGGCCGCCAGCGGCGACATGAACCAGATATCGGAGATAATCGAACGGACGCGCGACGAGGAGTTCGCGGTCCTGTCGGGCGACGACGGGATGACCCTCCCGATGCTCTCGGTCGGCGGGGCGGGCTGTATCTCAGTGGCCGCCAACGTCGAGCCCGAGCGGACCTGTGCGATGGTCGGCGCGGCGCTGGCCGAGGACTACGAGCGAGCGCGGGCCATCCACCACGAACTCGGCCCGCTGTTTCGCGAACTGTTCGTCGAGACCAACCCCATCCCGGTCAAGGAGGCCATGCGGATTCGCGGGTACGGCCCGGCCCACCTGCGCTCGCCGCTCTCGCGGCTGGGTGACGAGTACCTCGACGACCTGCGGGACGTACTGGCCGACCTCGAGACCGAAGACCTGGAGGACGCCTACGCGGAGCTAGAGCGATGACACGGGTCGCCGTCAACGGGGCCGCGGGTCGCATGGGGCGGGCAGTCATCGAGACGGCGGCCGGCCGCGACGACGTGGCCGTGGTCGTCGGCTTCGGGACGGAGTCGGACGAGATAGCCGGCGTGCCCGTCGTCGCAGAGGGAATCGCCGACGCGTTGACCGAACACGACGTGGACGTAGTCGTCGACTTCGCAGTCCCCGAGTCGACGCTGTCCCTGGCCGAGGCCTGTGTCGCGGCCGACGCGGGGTTGGTCGTCGGGACGACCGGCTTCGACGAGGACGGGCTGGCCCAACTGGACGCCGCGAGCGAGTCCGTCCCGCTGCTGAAGGCGACGAACTTCTCGCGGGGGATTCAGGTACTCCAGCGGACGGTTCGGGAGGCGGTTCGGGCGCTCGACGACTACGACCTCGAGCTCATCGAGAGCCACCACAACGGGAAAGTCGACGCGCCCTCCGGGACCGCAAAGAGCCTGCTGAACGTGATTCAGGAAGAGCGCGACGTCGAGCCGGTGTACGGCCGCGAGGGCCACGCGCCCCGCGAGGACGACGAAATCGGCGTCTTCGCCCGCCGGGCCGGCGACATCCGCGGCGAGCACGAACTCATCCTCGCTGGCAACGACGAGGTGCTGTCGCTCTCCCATCACGCCGAGGACCGGGCCGTCTTCGCCGCCGGGGCCCTCGACGCCGCGGCGTGGCTCTCGGGGCGGTCGGCCGGCCGGTACGACTTCGGCGAGGTCGTAGACGCCTGAGATCCTGTATTACGGACCTTATACAACCCTCTCAATTTAACGCACACCCTTATACGCACTCGTTTCCCAGCGTGCGATATGGTCACAACGCACCGACGACCCGCATCCAGATGCCCGCACTGTGCGGGCGAGTTCGCGCCGGCACCGACAGTCACACACTGCACCGACTGTGGTTACATCCCCGGTCAGGGCGCCGACTGACTGCCTGCACAGCCACCCGAACAGCCAACTGTTCTCCGTTGGCCGACCCCACGTAGCGTCCGCTCCGGACGGAATCCAGTGTCGCTATACGTTCGGAGCAGGTACGCCGCTACATGCTCGGACAGGACCTGCAGCGCAACATCGAGGACCTCTGGACAGCGTACGAACAGGGTGCCACCGTCGAGGACGTCGAGCCGCCACAGTTGGACACGCTCGACGAGTTCCTCACCGCACTTGAGAACGGCGACGTTCGCGCCGCCGAGAAGAAAGACGGCGAGTGGGAGGCAAACGAGTGGGTGAAACAGGGTATCCTGCTTAACTTCGCCTTCCGGCAGACCCACGAGCGCGACCACGGCGGCGTCACGTACCACGACGTGTTGCCGCTGCGTGACACCGGCGACCTCGGCGACCGCGGCACCCGCAACACGCCGGACGGGACGACCATCCGCCGGGGCGCGTACCTCGGCGAGGACTGCATCATGATGTCGCCCTCCTTCGTCAACATCGGCGCCCACGTCGGCGACGGGACGCTCATCGACTCCTGTGACACCGTCGGCTCCTGCGCCCAAATCGGCGAGAACGTCAAGCTCGGCGCGAACACGCTCATCGGCGGCGTTCTCGAACCGGTCGAGAGCGCCCCCGTCATCGTCGAGGACGACGTCGCCCTGGGCGCGGGCTGTCGCGTCACCAGCGGCTTCGTCGTCGGCGAGGGCTCTATCGTCGGCGAGAACACGCTGCTGACGCCGCGCATCCCCGTCTACGACCTCGTCGAGGAGGAGGTCATCTACGGCGAACTGCCCCCGGAGCGGCGGGCCTTCCAGCGCTTTGTCGACTCCTCCGTCGGCGAACACGACCTCATCCCCGGCGGCGCCTACAAGCCCGCCGTGGTGGCGACCGACGTCGAGGAGGAGACCCTCGAGGCGACGGAACGAGAGGACGCCCTGCGGGACTAGCGAGGTGCTGAGCGGGGCGAAGCGCCTCGAAGCGACGCGGTGAGCGGAGCGAACCGCGGAGCAGTAGCGAGGATTTCGAGAGCGAAGCATCTCGAAGCAGCAGCGAGAGCGATTGTTTCTCTTACATTCCCGGGGGCGGTGGGTCAGGTCGGCGATGCGCCACCGGCGGCAGGGTCCGCTCCCGCGCCACGTCGTCCCCGATAGCTACTCCAGAGGGCGATCGAGAGGGCACCGATACCCACCAGGAGGACGAGCAGGTCGAGGAGGCCGCCGAGAATCGGGACGAGGCCGACGAGCGCGACCCCCGTGACCCCCACGAGGAGCGCCGCCCAGCGGTTCGTCACGTCGGCCTGCCGGAGCACCCACCGCCCGACGGCGAACTGGCCGTACACGACGGCGACCCAGATAGCGAGGCCGAACACGACCAGCCCCGCGACCGATATCGGAATGCCGACGACAGTGATCGCGATCAGCACGAGGAGAATCGGGGTGAGGAGGAGGACTGCGAGACCGAGGCCGCCGGCCCTGGCCGGGCTCCCGGTGACAGTCTCGGCGACTCGTCCCGAAAAGGTGGGAAAGAGCGCCAGGAGGACGACACCGAGGAGGAGGTTCGCGAGGAGGCCGTACAGCGGCCCGACCCAGCCAGGGACGGCAAGCCCGTCGGAGCCACTGGAGACCGATTCGTCCCGGACGACCTGCCCGCCGATGCTCGCTCCGGGGTCGCGCTCGAAGGCGTTTGCATCGTACCGGAACTCACCGCCGACCGCCGCGTTCGGCCCCAACACAATCGTGTCCGCGCCGGCAGTGACTGACCCGTCGACCGAGCCGTCGATGCCGATGTAGCCGGCGCCGGCGTCGAGTGAGCCGCCGATAGCGGCTGTGTCACCGACCTCGATAGAGCCCGCGCCGGCGCTGACGTCGCCGCCGACACGGCCGTCGATGCGAAGCGTCCCCGCCGCCGCACTGACGTCACCACCGACGGTGCCGGACTCGGTGACATGAACCGTTCCGGCCACCCCGGAGACGTCATCGGTGACCGTGCCCCGGATGATGATGCTCCCGGCGACACCGTCGACACGCTCGACTGTCTCGTCCTGACCGACGACGATGGCGCCCGTCGTCTCTGCGACCGACTGCGCAGCCGCGGGCCCCACGACCAGTGAGAGGAGGAGAACCAGGACGACGACGACCGTTATCGTCCGTCCCATCGTTTCGACTGCTTGCCCGACCATGCGGCGTGGTACCATTACGTCGGGCAAAAGTATGCGTCGGCAACTCCCCGGGGAGCCGATGGAAGGGACGCCAGGGCGGATAGGCACCGGTCGCCCCTGCTCCGTGCCGCAGCGGTACGGATGGCTTACTGGGACGTGACAGCCGAACACAAACGGGGTTCCGGCCAGTCCAGATATCGGGCACGCGCACCGCCGTTCGAGAAGCGAAACGGCCGGTCGACTGGCCCACGGCGAGGTGACCACTCAGGCCGCGTTCGCCAGCGACCGGTAGAACGCCCCGGCGGAGTCGAACCGCTCGTCGGGGTCGGCCGCGAGCGCCCGGGCGAGGTGGGGTTTGACCCGCGATGAGACGCCCTGTATCGGCCGCGGAATCGTCCCCGGGCCGGGCGACGACTCGGGCGGGCGCTGCTCACAGCAGAGCCAGTAGGCGAGCGCGCCGAGCTGGTAGACGGCGGTCGTCGGCGTCAGACGGCCCTCGCGCTGTTCGGGCGCGAGAAACGGGCCGTCGTGGGCCAGCCCGACCGCCTCGCGGACGGCCCACTCGATGCCCCAGTTGGCGACCGTCGCCCGCCGGCCCCCGTCCGCTTCCAGCAGGTGGACGTTCTCGGGGACCAGCCCGCAGAGCGCCGTCGACGGGCCACCCATGGTGTCGACTGCGTCGGCGACGTCGCCCAACACTTCGACCCGGGAGCGGGCCGGTAGCTCCGTGCCGATGTCGGCAAGCGAGTGGGTCCCGACGCGGTAGGCGACCCAGGAGGTAGGGTCGGTGCCGGACTCGTGTATCGCGGCGACGTTGGGCGCGCCGTCGTGAGCCTGCCAGCGCTCGAACGGCTTGGCGAACGCCTCGGGGACGCCCTCGTCAGTCGCGTACTTCCGCGAGACGGTGAGTATCTGGGCGTCGGTGCCGCCGTGCCACGGCGTCGAGTAGCGGTGGACGGCGCCGTCGGTGTCGGTGAACTCCACCTGGGTCACGTCGGGGACGGAGGCCCCGAGCTGGCTGGGACTGGCCGGGCCGACCATCCCCACGTCCGAAGGGCCCGTCGACTCGTCGGCCGAGGCCGTCGCGGGGTCGGGCTCGGGCTCGTCCACCTCATCGGGCTCGGGGACCTCGGCGACCGCGTCGGGGTCGAACCGCACGCCGGACCGGGTGATGTCGTGGCGTAGAAACCGGTGGGCCCGCTCCTCGAACTCCTCGCCGCGACCGTCGTAGACCCGGAGGTATTTGAAGTCATAGAGGCCCTGGAGCTTCTTTGCGCGGTCGGCAGCGTCTTCGCGTGTGGACGCGACCGTCATCGCACAGGTACCGGCCTCGGGGACGACGCTCCAGCCGTCGACGAGTTCGTCACGACGTACCGTGAGCGTCTCGAACAGCGGGTTCCAGTAGAGCCCGCCGACGCTTCGGGGGGAGTCCCACCGGACGAGACACGGGTGGCGGTCGGCCTCCATCTTCGATTTCGCGTAGCGCATGGCGGACAGCTGGGAGTCGTGAGTGGCGTGGGTCTCCCCCGTGCGTGACCCCTGGCGGTAGTCCTCGACGACCCAGAGGCTCCCCTGTTTGATTATCTCAACCGGTGGCCGCCGCGGTACCTCCTGTTCCATGATAGTGCTGGGTGCTGGCGCTTCTTGCTGGAGAGTCGATTGTTGGAGCAAAAATAGGTTTGGGTGTACGCAACGGCCCCGGAATCGGACAGACACCAGAGCGCAACCCTTGTTACCGGGCGTCGCCGTGTGTCAAACAATGAGTCAGGACTCGCCGCCGGTCCGCCGTCTCGCGGACTGGGACCACGACCGCCTCGGTCGACTTGCGGCCGACCACGGAACGCCGCTGTACGTCGTCGACCTCGACCGCGTCGCCGAGAACTACGAGCGGTTTGCGTCGGCGTTCCCCGACGCCCACGTGATGTACGCCGCCAAGGCCCATACCGGCCGCGCCGTCCTCTCGAAGCTCCTGGAGACCGGCGCCGACATCGAGTGTGCCGCCGCCGGCGAGCTACAGCGGGCCATCGAGGCCGGCGCGGACCCGAACACCCTCCAGTACACCGCCGTGAACCCGCCCGACGGCGACCTCGACTACGCCGTCGAACTGGCCGAAGAGAACCCAGGTCTCACCATCACCGGCGGCGCTCGGGACACCTTCGACCGCCTCGAAGACCGAGGGTACGACGGCCGTGTCGCCATCCGCATCAACCCCGGCATCGGCACCGGCCACCACGAGAAAGTGGCGACTGGCAAGGACGCCAAGTTCGGCATCCCCTACGAGCAGGTGCCCGAAGTCGCCGCGGACGTGGCCGACCGCTTCGACCTCGTCGGCATCCACGCCCATGCCGGCAGCGGCGTCCTCCACGACGACCTGGACGACCACTGCCGCGCCATCGGGAAAGTCGCCGACATGGGCCGGCGCGTCGAGACCGACGTGACGCCGCTGGAGTTCGTCGACTTCGGCGGCGGTTTCGGCGTCCCGTACCGTGAGACCGAGGAGCCACTCGATATGGAGGTCGTCGGCGAGAAGGTCCGCGACGCGGTCGGCGACCTCGACGCCCGGATAAAGCTCGAACCGGGCCGGTACGTCGTCGCCGACGCCGAGTTGATTCTGACCGAGGTCAACACCGTCAAGGAGGCCCCGGCGGCCACCGTCGTCGGCGTCGACGCCTCGCTGGCGACGCTCATCCGGCCGGCGATGTTCGGCTCGTACCACCCCATCCGGAACGTCTCCGCGCCCGACCGCGAGGCGGAGCCGGTCTCCGTCGGCGGGCCCTGCTGTACCAGCGCCGACGTGTTCTGTACCGACCGGCCCATCGCTCGACCGGAGCGGACGGACCTGCTGGCCATCGGGAACGCCGGCGCCTACGGCTACGAGCTCGCCAACCAGTTCCACTCCCAGCCCCGGCCCGCGGAGGTCGCCATCGAGGGCGGCGAGACCCGCGTCGTCCGCGAGCGCGAGACGCTGGCCGACGTGACCCGCATGGAGCGATGAGCGTCGGCTTCGACCTCGAAGGGTTCCACCGGGAGGCCGTCGAGACGGACTCGACGGCAGAGGTCGGGCCGATGCGGGACTTACTCGTGGCGACGCTGGACCGGGCCGGCGCCGACCCGGCCGTCGACGAACTCGGCAACGTCGTCGCGACGACGGGTGCGGCCGACCCCGACGCCGCGGCGGCCGCCGAAGGGACGCATCTCGTCTTGAACACGCACATCGATACCGTGCCGCCCCATCTCCCGTACGAGCGCCGCGAGGAGCCGCCGGGTGATGAAACGATAACCGGTACGGGCGGTGGCCTCGACGGGGACATCGTCTGTGGCCGGGGGGCGTGTGACGCGAAGGGGCCACTCGCCGCGCTCGTCGAGGCCTTCCTGACCGTCGAGCCGGCCGAGGGCGCGGTGACACTGGCCGTCTCCATCGACGAGGAGACGACCCAGACCGGCGGCGCGCACCTCGCCGAGACGCTGGACGCGGACGGGTACATCGTCGGCGAGCCCACCGGGTTGGACGTCTGTACCGCGGCGAAAGGCCAGTTCGAGGGCCGGGTGACGATTCGCGGCGAGAGCGGCCACGCCGCAGACCCCGAGAGCGGGGCCAACGCCATCCGGGCGGCCGCGCCGATTCTGCAGGCGATGGAGAGCTACGACGAGCGCGAGGCGCGAAGCGCCTCGGAACGGTCTCGCGGTGACGGTGAGGAACCGCGAGACGCGGCGGGGCCGGCAACCCACGAGACGCTGGGTCGCCCCATCCTGACGCCGTCGATGGTCGAGGGCGGGGAAGCGACCAACCAGATACCGGCCGAATGCACCATCACGTTCGACCGCCGTTCGGTACCGCCCGAGACGAGCGACGAGTTCCCCGAGGCGCTCGAAGGGCATCTCTCGGAGTGGCTCCCCGAGTCGATGGCCCTCGACGTGGCGCTCATCCGGCCCGACACGCCCTTCCCCGACGCCTTCGCCACGGACCGCGATGCGGACCTCGTGCGGGCGCTCTGCGAGGCGAGTGGCGGGGCGGTGCGACCGTTCGAGGCCGCGACGGAGGCCTCCTACTTCGCCGAGGGCGGTCCGACAGTCGTCTTCGGTCCGGGCGTGCTTTCCGACGAGGTCGGTGCAGTCGCCCACTCGAAACGCGAGTACGTCCGCCTCTCGGCTGTCCGGGCCGCCGCCCGCGCGGTACGCGAGACCGTCGAGCGACTCGTCTAGTCCAGCAACGCCATCGCTTCCTCGTCGGCCACCTGCGAGAAGTCACCGAAGAACTGCCCGACGGCCCCGAAGTTCCGGGGTCGCTCCAGCAGGACGAGATGGTCGACCCGCCGCTCCAGTTCGTCTGCGGTCCGGGGCGACCCGACCGGAACCGCGGCGGCGACACTCGCGGCACCGGCCGTCCGGACCCGCTCGACACAGGCGAACATCGTGGCGCCCGTGGCGAGCCCGTCGTCGACGATACAGACGCCCTTGCCGTCGAGGGAAAGCGGCGGCCGACCCTCGCGGTAGCGGTCGAACTTCTCCCGGGCGGCCCGCTGTTCGCGACCGATTTCGTCGTCCAGATACCCCGTGGGCAGGTCGAGCTTGTCGACCAGCGAGTCGTTGCGCCATGTCGTCCCGTCGTCGGCGACAGCGGCGACCGCCAGCTCGGGGTTGTCGGGCGCGCCGACCTTGCTCGCGACCACTACGTCCAGGGGAACCTCAAGTGCGTCCGCCACGGGGCGGGCAACGGGAAGCCCACCGCGCGGGATACCGAGGACGATGTCGACGGCGAAGGCCGACTGACGGACCTCCGCGGCCAGCTGTTTACCGGCGTCCGTGCGGTCCGTGAACATATCAACTGATAGGTGCGAAGCGGACTTAATCCCCGCGGCCACGCCGATAGCAATCCTGTGCAGCGCCTGTCAACGGTCGCACCCCCCACAACGGCGGCACAATCCGAGACGGAGCGGCGCTGGGGCGCTACCGAGCGGTCGACAGACGCGTCGGCCGCGCGGCAGGGGCCGGCGTCGCTGACGCCACCCTGGCTGGTCGGCCCGGCGCGCAGTGTGGAGTCGGTCGGCGAGAGCGGCGCCGACGGCCATCAGGTATTCAAACCTGTCTGTCCACTCTTTACCATGGTAGACGAGGGCGCGGTAACAGACGAAGTCGTCTCGGCGGTCGCCCGCGCGGAGGGTATCGACCCGACCGACGTCGAGCCCCCGCTGTTCGAGTCCGTCGACGCCACTGCGTTAGCGCGGCTCTTCCGCGATACCAGCGGCCACATCACCTTCGAGTACGGGGGCTACGTGGTGACGGTCGACAGTGACGGAGCCGTCACGCTCGACCCCCACGTCACGTGACCCCGGGACACCGTCCTGCCCGACCGTAGACCCCGTTATGCCTCGTCGGTGCCCGCGGCCAGGTCGGCCGCGAGCCCGGTGTACCCCGCCGGCGTCAGCGACTCCAGTTCCGCCCGCACGTCTTCGCTGACATCGAGCGCCGCTATCATCTCGCGGAAGTCCTCGATGGTCACGTCCTTGCCCCGTGTCGCCTTCTTCACCTGCTCGTAGGCGTCGTCGTGGCCCTCCCGGCGGAGGATAGTCTGGACCGCCTCGCCGATAATCTCGGGCGTGTCGTCCAGTTCCTCGCGCATGACCTGCTCGTTTGGCACCACCTTCGCCAGCCCGTTCTGGCACTTGCCGTAGGCGATGAGACAGTAGGCGAGGGCCGACCCGACGTTTCGCTTGACCGTCGAGTCAGAGAGGTCCCGCTGCAGGCGGGAGTTGGTGACGTAGTCCCCGAGAAAGACCAGGTCGGAGTTGGCCTTCGAGAGGTTGCCCTCGCTGTTCTCGAAGTCTATCGGGTTGACCTTGTGGGGCATCGTCGAGGACCCGGTCTCGCCCTCGACGGTCTGTTGCCCGAGATAGCGGTCGGAGACGTAGAGCCACATGTCCCGGTTCATGTCAAGCAAGACGTTGTTGGCGCCCCGGACCGCGTCGAAGAGTTCTGCGAGGTCGTCACAGGGGTTGACCTGCGTGGTCAGAGGCTCGTGGTCCAGGCCGAGCGAGCCGACGAACTCCTCGGCGACGGCGGGCCAGTCCACGTCCGGATAGGCGGCGTGGTGGGCCGCATACGTCCCGGAGGCCCCGGCGAGTTTGCCGGAGAGGGAGCCGGCGGCGCGCTCGATGCGAGCGATGGCCTGTCCGAGCCTGGACGCGTAGACCGCCATCTCCTTGCCGAACGTCGTCGGGGTGGCCGGCTGGCCGTGGGTCCGGGCGAGCATCGGCAGGTCGGCGTGTTCGTGGGCCATCTCGACGAGCGTGTCACGGGTCGCGCGGAGTTCGGGCACCAGGACGTCCTCGGCGGCGGGCTTGACGAGCAGCCGGTGTGCGAGGTTGTTCACGTCCTCGCTGGTCAGCCCGAAGTGAATCCAGTGGTCGGCGTCGAGTCCCTCGGGCATGCCAAGGCGGATGAAATACTCCACGGCCTTGACGTCGTGGTTCGTGGCCGCGTACTCGCCGTAGCCTTCGGTCTCTAGCTGCTTGATGACGCTCGCGTCCTCGTCGTCGAACGCCTCGTACAGCGCTCGAAGGTCAGCTCGCTGACCGTCGGGAATCGACAGCGGCGTGGCTTCGAGGTCGGCAAGGGCGATGAGATACTCGACTTCGACTTCGACGCGGGCGCGCATGAGCGCCCGCTCGCTGGCGTACGGGACGAGCGGTTCGGTGTAGCGGGCGTAGCGGCCGTCAAGCGGCGAAACGGCGGCGAGGGGGCCTCTGTCGGTCATACCGCACTCTCCGCCGGAGACTCGAAAAAGCGTGTCGACTCGCTATGGCAGCTTCAGGTACGTATCGCCCCGTTGCTGGACGCGGACGACCTCGGCGATGCCGGACTGCACCGTCGTCACGCCGGTCGCGAGGTCGTGTGCTGCGTGGCCAAACCGGTCCAGGGAGTTCGTACAGGCGGCTATCTCGACACCCGACTGGGCCATCCGCGTCACTTTGTCGGCCTCGGGGCTGGTTTCGAGGAGGAAACGCACCCCGGGGCCGTTGACGACGACCTCGATCAGCTCCGGCGGCGTCTCGACGGAGTCGTCGTTGACGAGGTTCGCGAGGTTCCGCAGTGCCATCTGCCAGTCGCCGATGTCGTCGCTGGATATATGTACCAGAATCGAACAGTGGCTGCTCATGACATGCGATGCGCACGGACCGAAATAAATCCCAGGTCGGGGAATACAGCCCGAGCTAGCTGCCTGTGGGTCCTCATGGCGGCGCTCCCCGCCGAGGACGCCCGCGCATTTCGCAACTACTTTGCGCGCCGGCCGCCGGGGGACACGTATGAAACTCGCCGGTATGGCCAGCAACCGTGGCCGAAATCTCTTGAACATCGCCGACCGAGCGCCGGGTGGCGCGGAGTTCGCCGTGGTCCTGACAAACGACGCCGACGCGCCTGTCCTTGAGGCCGCAGCCGAGCGTGGCATCCCGACCGAAGTCGTCGAGCGAGGCGACGACGAATCGCGCGGGGCCCACGAGGAGCGGGTCCTCGACGCGCTCGCGGACTACGACTTCGACCTGGTGACGCTGGATGGCTACATGCGCATCCTCAGCGAGACCTTCCTGGAGGGTGCGCCCACGACACTGAACGTCCACCCCTCCCTACTCCCGAACTTCGACGGGATGGACCCCCACGAGCAGGTGCTGGAGGCGGGCGTCAAAGTCACGGGCTGTACCGTCCACGTCGTCGACGAGACGGTCGACGGTGGCCCCATCGTCACGCAGGAGCCCATCCCGGTCGTCGAGGGCGACGACACGGACGACCTGAAAGAGCGCGTCCTCTACGAGGGGGAGTTCACGGCCTACCCCAGGGTCGTCAAGTGGTTCGCCGACGGCCGCGTCGATATCGACTGGGACGAGGGCACGGTCGACGTCGAAGGCGACGAGGGCGGGGCGTTCCCCGCTCGCCGGCTGGTCTCGGACGACCGCGCCGCGGACCTCCGGTACGGAGAGAACCCCCATCAGGACGCCGCGCTGTACGCCGACACCACCGTCTCGGAGGCCAGCGTCGTCCACGCCGACCAGCTCAACGAGGGCGCCAAGGCGCTCAGTTACAACAACTACAACGACGCCGACGGCGCCCTGAACCTCATCAAGGAGTTCGACGAGCCGGCCGCCGCCGTCATCAAACACACGAACCCCGCCGGCTGTGCGACCGCCGACTCCGTCGCCGAGGCCTACGGCAAGGCGCTCTCGACGGACCCGATGAGCGCCTTCGGCGGCATCGTCGCCCTGAACCGCGAGTGTGACACCGCCACCGCGGAGCAGATAATCGACTCGTTCAAAGAGGTCGTCGTCGCGCCGGGGTACACCGACGCCGCGCTCGACGTACTCTTCGAGAAGGAGAACCTCCGCGTGCTGGAGGTCAACGACAACTTCGAGGTGACCGACACGCTGACCGAGAAACCCCTCGTCGGGGGCCGGCTCGTCCAGGAGCGCGATACCCAACACCTCACTCCCGAGGACCTCGAAGTAGTCACCGAGCGCCAGCCCACCGAGGAGCAGATCGACTCGATGCTCTTTGCCTGGCACACGCTCAAACACGTCAAGTCGAACGGCATCCTCTTCGCGAAGGGCACCGAGACCGTGGGCATCGGCATGGGGCAGGTCTCCCGGGTCGACGCCGTCCGACTCGCGGCGATGAAGGCTGACGAACACGCCGAGGGCAAGGACGCCGAGGGCGCCGTGATGGCCTCCGACGCCTTCTTCCCGTTCCCGGACGGCATCGAGGAAGCCGCCGAGGCCGGCATCGAGGCCGTCATCCAGCCCGGCGGCTCGAAAAACGACGAGAGCGTCATCGAGGCCGCCGACGAACACGGCATGACGATGGTCATGACCGGCCAGCGGTCTTTCAGACACGACTGAGCGAAGCGAAAGAGTGTCTGAAGCTCGCCAGAGCGCGCTCTGGCGGCGTTTCCGTCACGACTGACTCCACAGCGTCCCGAGCGGGCGCGGTAGTGGTACTCAGATGGTCGGAAACGGGGACGACCGACCGTTACGCCGGCTGTGGGACGGTACCAACCAACACACAACCCGAGACTACGCTTTTGCGCGCAGACGGCCTCGTTCTATCCAGTGATCGCAATGGCAACAGAACCATCATCCAGCAGTTCGATGCAAACACAGCTACAGCAAGGCGGAGTGGTAGGCGGTGTCCTCCTGGCGATACTCGGACTCCTCGCGCTGTTTACGCCCTTCATCACGGGACTTGCGCTCTCTATCCTGCTCGGGGCGGCGCTGGTCGTCGGCGCGCTGGTCCACGTCGCTGCGGCGTTCTCGGCGGGCAGTGCGCTAAACGTCGTCTGGCAAGCCGTGCTGGGCGTCGTCTACGGACTCGTCGGTATCTCGATACTGACAAACCCCCTTCTCGGCCTGACGACGCTGACTGTGCTGGTCATCGGCTTCTTCGCGGTCGAAGGTGTCGTACAGCTCATCTGGGCGGTCACCGGCTCGGGGAGTTCGCTCTGGCTCGGCCTCAGCGGCGCCGTCTCGCTGCTGCTTGCGGGGATGCTCCTGGTCGGGTTCCCGGTCTCCGCGCTGTGGGCCGTCGGCGTCCTCTTTGGCGTTGACCTGCTGGTCACCGGCATCTCGATGGCCATGCATGGCCGGACTGGGGAGCCGACGACCACCGCCGAAGCGCCAGCCGAGACGGTGGGCTGACGGCCCGTGTCCCTCGGCGTGACGCCTGTTTTCCGGACAGCAGACGGGAAAGCGACAGCGACCCGTTGCAGGCGAAAGAGCCGCTGGGAGTTCGTCCCCGGTCCTGCTTGGCAACTCTATCGGCGGCGTTTGTGACCGTCGTCAACTCCGTCCAAAGTCATTTGCGGCGACATCCGCT
>JBEQBH010000003.1:0-16122 GCA_041639955.1 Halobacteriales archaeon
TCGGCGTCGAAAAGCGGGAGAGCGAAATGTGCGTCCCGCTCGCCGAAGCCGGCGGCGTAGGTGTACCCGCCCATGGCGCCAGTCTCCGGGAGCACAGCCAGATACCCCGTCAGCATTCCGGCCGGGGCATCGCTGAACAGCGTCGTTCGGGGTTCCGCCGGAGCGCCGCGGCCGCGTTCGCGGTACCCCGAACGGACCGGGGCGACGTACTCCTCAGGGCGGGCTAGTTCGGATATCTCGGCACTCGATAGAAACAGGGCGGTCGACATGCCCGACCGTAGGTCGGACACCTCCTTAATGGCGGTGGGCGTCGCTCACTGAGGCCGGGTCAGTCAGCCGTCTGTACCGGGTCCGACTTGACCGTCTCAGCCGGCACGGGGTCGACAGGAGCGTTCACGAACATCGCGTGACCGATGAGACCGACGGCGACGACCGACGCCAGGGGGATAGCCGTCGTCAGTGCGAAGCCAGCGAACGTGAGGGCGCCAGTGATTCCGGCCATAGCGAGCGGGATAAGTCCAAGAACAATATCGTAGTAACCCGTCATAATTGTGAATCATTGTATGGGAGATGGGTACATAAGAGTTTCGCGTAGTTTTTGCATAGGATTCTATGTAGGCACCAGATACTTCTTCTGATTAATTTTTATGGCATTTCTATAACTTATGGAGATATAGAGAGAGCAGCGAGCCCCAACGCTTCGGCCGGAGAGAACGTATTCGGCCACACAGAGCCGGTCTGTAGCGGTTTCAGTTGGTACACTGCCGCCCGGAAACGGGTTCCACAGGCGGATGTCGCCCACAGTCCGGGGCCAGCGCCTGCTGTCGCCCGTTTTCAGAAGATGAAACCAGTCGTTTCCTCTTTTCAGGTGGTAGCCAATGTCATTTTATCGAATGATAACTGGGGCCGAGCGCTTATAATCGGTAACAAGGTAGCAGATACCGGAGGGAGTGACCCGGGATTGCCCGGCGATATCAATGAGTACGAACGCCACGGACGATACGACCGACGCCCGAAGCGAGGAACCGGCACGGCGGTACGCCGAGTTGAACATCGGTGACGAGGAGTTCGTCATCTACGACCGGGAGAACCATCAGGCGTGGATTCAGTCGTCGATGCCCCTCGACGTAACCGACCTCCGGTAGGTACGGGCCGGCCACCGGACTGAAGGCCACCACTTCTACGGCCGATTACCGATCCATGAACAGCGTCGCGCCGGTCCGCCACAGGGTGAGAAGCAGGCCGCCGACGAGGATAGAGACCACGGCGAAGGTCAGTGCGGCCCCACCGTGAAAGACGCTCGTGGCCCGGAGCCCCTGAGCGATAGCGACGGCGGCGACCCAGCTGAGCAGTGTCACGAGTGTCGCGTTCGCGAGTGTTCCGGGCGCATCGCTGGCGTACAGCCCCGTCGCGGTGGCCACCAGTAGCCAGCCGATGAGGAAGGGAGCGAACGTCCCGGCGACCCGGCCCACATCGACGAGCGGGTTGTAGCCGTGGGTGTACTCGCCGACGGCGACAAAGAGGAGGATGGCGCCCAGATCACCGGCCGCCAGCAGGGCCGTCTTCGAGGAGAGGTCGATGCGGCTCCGGTCGGCCGTCGCAACGCTCATACCACAGACGTGACGCTCCTCGTATTTCGGTGTCCCGCTTTCCGTCGCGTTCGCGGCCGACTGCGCTGTGTCGCGGGCGCCGAGTAGGTGGGAACTACATGCCCGGTGGCACTACGGGCGGTATGGAGTTCGCGCTGCTGGGCTGGCCCGACGACGACCACTCCCTCCGGCTCGACTACCGGGAGTTTGCCTACGCGGGCAAGTTCGTCATGACCTCGACGGGCAAGGCCGTCGTCGGCGACGACGGTGTCGTAGCCGCCGCGGCGTTCAACGCCGACCGGACCGAACCGGACACGCTGTGTATCCGCTACATCACCGTCCGGCGGGACCGGCAGGGAGAGGGGCTCGGACCGCGATTGCTCCGATTCGTCTGTAAGCGAGCCAGCGAGCGGGGCTTCGGACGGGTGAGTATCGGGGTGAACAACCCCTTCTCCTACCAGGCGGCCTATCGGGCCGGCTTCGCCTTCACCGGGGAGGAAACGGGCCTGGCCGAGTTGACGCTCGAATGGCCCGGTGACCGGAGCCGCGAGCGGTACCAGATGGGGCTGGCGGTGTTCAGCCAGCGGGATCTCTCCGAGGACGAGGAGGCGTTTCTGGCGGAGAAACTGGACAATCAGCCTCCGGACGTAGTCGAAGCGCCGGGCTGACGTCGTCCCGAGAGATTCAAGCGCCCCTCGCCCGAACGCCCCCCAATGGGAAATTCTGACTTACGCTCGCTTGCGGCCATCGAGGACGTGTCCTTCGCGGACCTGAACGGGAGCGTCGTCGCCGTCGACGCCCACAACTGGCTCTACCGGTATCTGACGACCACGGTCAAGTTCACGAGCGACCACAAGTACACCACCGGCGACGGGGAAGAGGTGGCGAACCTCATCGGCGTCGTCCAGGGCCTGCCGAAGTTCTTCGAGCACGACCTCACGCCCGTGTTCGTCTTCGACGGCGCCGTGACCGACCTCAAGGACGACGAGGTCGCAAAACGGCGTGAACAGCGCGAGAGGTACGAGGACCAACTCGAAGACGCCCGCGAGGCCGGCGACTCGGTCCGCGTCTCGAAACTGGACTCCCGGACCCAGCGACTCACGGACACCATCGTCGAGACGACCCGCGAACTGCTCGAACTACTCGACGTGCCCGTCGTGGACGCCCCCGCGGAGGGGGAGGGACAGGCGTCCTACATGGCCCGCCAGGGCGACGTGGACTACGTCGGCACCGAGGACTACGACTCGTTGCTGTTTGGCGCGCCCTACACCCTGCGTCAGATAACGTCGAGCGGTGACCCCGAGCTGATGGACTTCGACGCGACGCTCGAATCGACCGGGCTCACCTGGGAGCAGCTCGTCGACGCCGCGATTCTGATGGGGACGGACTTCAACCAAGGCATCTCTGGCATCGGCCCCAAGACCGCGGTCAAGCTGCTTTCCGAACACGGGGACCTCTTTGGAGTGCTCGAAGCGCGGGGCGAACACGTCGAGCACGCCGACCGCATCCGCTCGCTGTTTCTCGACCCCGCCGTTACCGACGACTACGGGATTCCCGACGACATCGACCCGGACATAGGCGCCGCCCGCGCGTTCGTCACCGAGGAGTGGGAGGTCGACGCCGAGGAGGTCAGCCGAGGGTTCGAGCGCATCGACGAGTCCGTGGTCCAGACGGGGCTGGACCGCTGGACGTAGGCGTCGGCGCGGACCGGTGGCTTTTACGCCGAGGCGTTCGACCGCCCAGCTATGAGCGACGAGTTCAGAACCGAACAGGACAGTCTCGGGGAGATGCAGGTGCCGGCTGACGCCTACTGGGGGGCCCAGACACAGCGGGCCATCGAGAACTTCCCCATCAGTGACGTGACGTTCGGGCGGCGGTTCGTCCGCGCGCTGGGAGTCGTCAAGAAGGCCGCCGCACAGGCCAATCGGGACCTCGAACTGATTCCCGAGGAGAAGGCGGACTGTATCGTCGAGGCCGCAGACGAGGTCATCGCCGGCGACCACGACGAACAGTTCCCGGTCGACGTGTTCCAGACCGGGTCGGGAACCTCCTCGAACATGAACGCGAACGAGGTCATCAGCAATCGCGCTACCGAACTCTACGGCGGGGAGATAGGGACCCGCGAGATTCACCCCAACGACCACGTCAACTTCGGCCAGTCCAGCAACGACGTCATCCCGACGGCGATGCACGTCGCCAGCCTGGAAGCCGTCGAGAAGGACGTGATTCCGGCGCTGAAGACGCTGCGGGACGCGCTGGCCGAGAAGGAAGACGAGTTCGACACCGTCGTCAAGACCGGCCGGACCCACCTTCAGGACGCGACGCCGATCACGCTGGGCCAGGAGTTCTCGGGCTACCGAACGCAGGTCGAGAAAGGTATCTCCCGCGTCGAGGACACCCACAGCCGACTGTCCGAACTCGCACTCGGCGGGACCGCCGTCGGGACGGGGCTGAACACCCACCCCGACTTCCCCGAGAAGGCCGCCGAGTACATCAGCCAGGAGACCAACCTGAACTTCCGGGAGGCCGACAACCATTTCGAGGCCCAGGCCGCCCACGACGCGATGAGTGAAGCCCACGGCGCCCTGCGGACGGTGGCCGGCTCGCTGAACAAGATAGCCAACGACCTGCGCCTGCTGGCTTCCGGCCCGCGCAACGGTCTCGGCGAGATAGACCAGCCAGAGAACCAGCCCGGCTCCTCCATCATGCCCGGGAAGATCAACCCCGTCGTCGCCGAGTCAGTCAACCAGCTCCACAAACAGGTCGTCGGCAACGACGCCGCCGTGTCGGCCGGTGCCGCCGAGGGGCAGATAGACCTCAACCTCTACAAGCCCGTGCTGGCCTCGAACTTCCTGCAGTCCGCCCGTCTCATCGCCAACGGCAGCGAGGTCTTCGCAGAGAAGTTCGTCGCCAAACTCGAGGCTGACGCCGAACACTGCGCCGAGCGCGTCGAGCAGTCGATGGCTCTGGCGACGGCGCTGAACCCCGCCATCGGCTACGACAAGGCGAGCAAGGTCGCCAAGAAAGCCCTCGCCGAGGACAAGACCATCCGGGAGGTCGTCCTCGAAGAGGGGTACCTAGACGAAGACGAGGTCGACGACGTGCTGGACCCCGAGAAGATGACCCATCGGGGGATTCTCGGCGATGAGTAGCGAGACATCGAGCGAAGCGAGATGTCTCGAGAGCGAGCGGTGACTGGAAGAAGCCGCGAGTAGCCGGAGAGCACCTCGTTGCGACGATAGTCATCGTCGAGTGGAAGACATATTAGTGTAGTCCTGGTAACTAAATAAAATTGATGTGTTTTTTGTCTTCGGACCTAAGACAGAAACGTATGGCCCATAGTAGTGGTGACGTCAGCCAGGCCGAGTCGAAAGTCTATCACGAGTGTATCTTTGACGACGATACCGAAGAGCCCGCGATGGAGCTTGTAAACCTCATCGCGGAACACAAAGGCGTCGAGCAGGACGAACTCAATCCGTTGTACAACTGGGCGGACCACCTCATCGAACACCTCTACGGCTCACCGCCACCGGCCGAGGCCCAGGCCACCGTCGAGTTCAGCTACGAGGGGTATCGCATCACACTGTACCAAGACGGCCGCGCGGTCATCATGGACCGTACCACATCAGAGTGAGCCCGCGGGGAGCACCACCAGGCGACGACGCCCGCCCCGGACCGCTCGCTGTGGCCCTGTCAAGGAGATATCGTACGCCGTCACTGGCGACTGTCAGGAGCCGCTGAGTGCCACGGTGGCTTTCTGCTGATTTTCGCGGACTCCCGGGCAGTCTGTGCCCGTCTATCGAACAGTTAATAGTATTATTATAGATATAGAGTGTTTCACACCCGCCTATATTCTCATACAGACAACAATTAAGGGAGTGTACCCGATACGCCTACGTGAGCACCCACCACCATGACGGGACATCCCTCCGATGGCGCTGTCGTGTCCAGCCTCGGTGAGACGCTGCGCTCTCTCAGCCACTCGGCGGAGGGGTTGAGAGCCGAGCTGACCGAACTGAACCGCGCAGTCGACGACCTGCAGGCCTCGACAGAGCGGTGTGGCGAGGCCCAGCGGGCGGCGTCCGAGTCGCTGACGAGGGCGTCCCGGTCCCTGTCGACCGCCGGGGCCGCTCCGGCCGATGCCGGACCGGACGCGTCGACGGCCTCGGCTGACGACTGAGACAGGCCGGTGTCGCGGCCGACGGACCGAAGGGAGCGTTTTTTGGCCCCCGGCCCCGGAGACGACGGTAATGAGTGACGCCGACTTCGACTACGAGGAGCTGGGACTCGTAGCCGGGCTTGAAATCCACCAGCAGCTCGATACGGCCACCAAGCTGTTCTGTTCGTGTCCGACCGAGCTGCGCGAACCCGAGGAAGCCGACCACACCTTCACCAGGTACCTCCACCCGACCAAGAGCGAACTGGGCGAGATAGACGACGCCGCCCTGGAGGAGAGCATGGTCGACCGCGAGTTCGAGTATCTCGCCTACGACACCACCTGTCTGGTCGAGGAGGACGACGAACCGCCGAGCCGGGTCGACCGCGAGGCCATGGAGACGGCCATGGAGATCGGCCAGCTGATGGACATGAACGTCGTCGACCAGGTGAACGTGATGCGGAAGATAGTGGTCGACGGCTCCAACACCACCGGGTTCCAGCGCTCGATGCTCGTGGCCAACGACGGCGAGATAGAGACGAGCGAGGGACCGGTCGGCATCGAGGACATGCTGCTGGAGGAGGAGTCCTGCCAGCGCGTCGAGGAGACCGACGACGGGGTGCGGTTCTCGCTCGACCGGCTCGGCATCCCGCTCGTCGAGATCGGCACCAAACCCGACATCAGCTCGCCGGCACAGGCCCGCGAGGCCGCCCAGCGTATCGGGATGTTGCTGCGCTCGACCGGGAAGGTAAAGCGCGGCCTCGGGACGATTCGCCAGGACGTCAACGTCTCCATCGCCGAGGGCGCCCGCATCGAACTCAAGGGGGTCCAGAGCCTCGACGACATCGACGACCTCGTCCGCAACGAGGTCCGCCGGCAGGTCGAACTGGTCGACATCGCCGAGGAGTTGGGCGAGCGCGGGGCCGCCGTCGGTGAGCCCCACGACGTGACCGAGGTGTTCGAGGACACGGACTCGGGCGTCATCGGCGGCGCCCTGTCCGACGGCGGCGCGGTTCAGGCGGTTCGACTGGACGGGTTCGACGGCCTCGTCGGCCGGGAGATACAGCCAGACCGGCGCCTGGGCACCGAGTTCTCCGACCACGCCAAACGCCACGGCGCCGGCGGCATCTTCCACACCGACGAGCTACCGGCCTACGGCGTCACCGAGAGCGAGGTCGAGTCGCTTCGCGATGCCGTCGACGCCGGCCCCGAGGACGCCGTCGCCCTCGTGGCTGACGACCCCCACACGGCCGAGCTGGCCATCGAGGCGGTCGTCGAGCGGGCCGAGACGGCCATAGCGGGGGTACCCGAGGAGACCCGCGACGCCCTACAGGACGGCACCTCCCGGTACCTCCGCCCGCTGCCCGGCGCGGCGCGGATGTACCCCGAGACGGACGTGCCGCCGGTCGAACCCGACGCGACCGAAGTCGAGACGCCCGAGCTGCTCACCGAGAAGGTCGACCGCTACGAGTCCGACTACGGCCTCGATTCGGGGCTGGCCGAGCAGGTCGCCTACGGCCAGCGGTGGCCGCTGTTCGAGGCGGTCGTCGAGGACGGCATCGACGCGACGCTAGCGGCCGGCACGCTGGAGTCGACGCTGACCGAACTCCGACGAGACGACGTGCCCGTCGAGACCCTCACCGACGCCCACCTGCGGGCGACGCTCGAACTCGTCGACGGCGACGAGGTGCCCCGAGAGGGCATCAAGGAGCTCCTGACGGCGCTGGCCGAAAATCCCGAACTCACGGCCGAGCAGGCAGTCGAACAAGAAGGGCTTGGCGGCGTCGACGAGTCCGAGGTCCGGGAGGCCGTCACCGAGGTCGTCGAGCGCAACGCCGACCAGGTCGAGAGCGAGGGGATGGGCGCCTTCTCGGGGCTGATGGGCGAGTGTATGGGTGCGCTCCGCGGGAAGGCCGACGGCGACACCGTCAGCTCCGTGCTGCGCGAGGAGATACAGAAACGGGCCTAACCGGCACGGTTAGCAGAACCACCGGCCTCGGCGCGGCGTACGACGACACCGGGCGATGGTCTCAGTCCTCTGTGCGCTCGATTCGCTGTCTGGCACTCCGGAATACGCCCCTGAGCGTCTTGGCTTCCCGGCCCGTGGGATGGGCGCGGCCGACCAGCCGGCGGAAGAGCCGACGGACGCGGTGGCGTTTCTCCTCGGAGTGGTCGATGCTGTCGAGGAAGGTACCGAACTCCTCGTGCAGTCCCTCGACGGCCGCTTCGTCGGCGCGTGCGTGGAGGTCGTCGGGGTGCTGGTCGCGCTCGACAGTCAGCGCCCGGAGTTCGTAGAGGACGATGGTCGCGGCCTGTCCGAGGTTCAGGACGGGGTAGTCGGCGCTGGCCGGAATCGAACAGATTTCGTCTAAGCGTTCGAGTTCGTCGTTGGTCAGCCCGACCCGCTCGCGGCCGAAGACGACACACGTGTCGGCCGCGACGCCGGAGAGGGAGTCGGCCAGTTCGGCCGGCGTCTTCGCGGGGTAGCGGACGTGGCTGGCGTCGCTCTCGTTTGTCGTCGCGGTGCAGGCGACGGTGTGGTAGTTCTCGGTGAGATAGTCGAAGCTCACCTCCCTGGCGTTCGGGAGGATATCTTCGCGGGCCTGTCCGGCGAAGCCGTAGGCCTCCCCGTCGGGGTCGAGTTCCGGCGGGTTCACGAGCAACAGCTCCGACAGACCGAAGTTCTTCATCGACCGGGCGATGGTGCCGACGTTGCCGGGCGTCTCGGCGTCGACGACGGCGACGGATATCATACGTCGAGGTCGTCGAGGTCGATGTCCATCGCGTCGAGGTCCTCCTCGTCGAGCCCTTCTATCTCCTCCTCGAAGCCGGGGATGGCCTCGTTCCGGCCGGGGGCGTCCGGGAGCGAGGTGGGGTCTTCGTCGACGTGTTCGAGCCCCTCGTAGTCGTCGGGCGCGCGGTTCCCGTCGAGAATCCACTGGTGGAACGCCTCCTGCAGTTCGAGGTCGCCGGCGAACTCGTCCCCACCTTCCTCGCGGAACCAGTAGAGGAAGTCCGGTTCGTGGGCCGAACACAGCACCACCTCGCCGCGTGGCTCGCCGTAGATGACCTCGGCGACGTTGCACTCCGCTATCTTGTCCTCACCGTACTCCAGCCAGCAGGCGTCACAGGGGTCGACCACGCGGTCGGCGAGTACGAGAATACGCTGTCTGTCCTCCGGTTCCATCGTCGCCAGCGGTCGCACCCGGCCGTCCTCGCCCAGCACATCCTCGTCGAACCGCCAGCCGCGCAACCCGATGTTGACCTTGCCCATACGCTACGGTTGGGCGACTGCGAGATTAAAAGGGCGCGGTGTTCCCGCCGGTGATGAACAGATGGCCACCATGTGTCCGTCAGGTGTGAGTAAGAGAAAGCTTATACCGGAGGCGTCAAAACACTGGCGTGAAAGCCGGAAGGGCACCCGGGTAGGGGTACACGGACGTGCCATTTCGGCTCAACCCGCTTTATCTGACACAATCCCGATAGTGACAGCTATGCACTTTCAGACGTGGGACCCCGTGTACGACGAGTTGTTGACGGCGTTTGGCTACCCCAGGAGCGGGGACGAACAGGCGCGGGACCGGCTCGGTGAACTGGTGGCCGACGGGGAGCTGTACGACCCCGCCGACCTCACGCTCGACGGCGAAACGGTCGCCATCGCCGGCGCCGGACCGTCACTTGAGAGCGACACAGACCGGGCGGCCGGGGCCGACACGGTGTTGGCCGCCTCGACCGCCGTCGACCGCCTGCAAGAGCGCGGTGTCACCGTCGACGCGATGGTGACCGACCTCGACAAGAACCCCGAGACCGGCCGGGCGCTGACCGAATCGGGGACGCCGGTGTTCGTCCACGCCCACGGCGACAACGTCCCTGCCGTCGAGACACACGTCCCGACCTACGACCCCGCGTTCGTGGTGCCGACGACCCAGGCCGCCCCGACCGACCGAGTGTACAACTTCGGGGGGTTCACCGACGGCGACCGGGCGGCGTTCACCGCCGACCACTTCGGCGCCGCCGAGTTGGAGTTCGTCGGCTGGGACTTCGACGACCCAGCCGTGGCCCCCGAGAAAAGGGAGAAACTCCGCTGGGCCGAGCGGCTGCTGTACTGGCTGGAGCGGCGACGGGGCGAGCGGTTCGACGTACTGGACGGTCGGCGGACCGACATCAGCCTGCCGGCCGGGGCCGACTGAGCCGCCGGTCAGGGCGCAAGCGCGGCCATCGTCGCCTCGATGTCGGCCCGCTCGGCCGCCCGCGGGAAGGAGACGTTGAGCGCGTCGACGCCGTCGATGCCCTCGAAGCGAGCGAGGCGGTCACGGCACTCCTCGGGCGTGCCGGCCACGGCCAGCGCGTCCAGCAGGTCGTCGTCGATGGCGGCTATCGCGGCCTCGCGGTCGCCGCCGTCCCACCGCTCGAACACCTCGGTCGCGGTGTCCTCGTACCCCTGTCTGGCGAGCGCGTCCCGGTAGTACGTGCCCATGCCGCCGACGTAGAAGGCAAGATGCTGGCGGGTCAGGTCGCGGGCGCGCTCGCGGTCCGCCAGCGCACAGCAGGGGACGGAGAAGGTGACCCGCTGGCTGGCCCGGTCACGGTCGCCCAGGTCGACCCCGCGGTCGAAGTCCGCCAGCCGGTCGGTCATGCCCTCGGCGGTACAGAGCAGCGCGTGCCAGCCGTCGGCGAAACGCCCGGCCAGTTCGACCGCTTTCGGCCCGAGCCCGCCGGCGTCTATCGGCGGCGCGGGCTCCGGTGGGTCCGAGCGGAGCCGGAACCCCGACAACTCGAAGATGTCGCCGTCGTACTCGACGTTGTCGCCGGCCAGCACACGTTTGACGATGTCGATGGTCTCGCGGGTCCGGCGCAGCGGTCGCTCGAAGGACTCGCCGTGCCACCCCTCGATGACGCGCGGCCCGGAGGGTCCCAGCCCGACGCGAAGGCGACCCCCGGACACTTCCTGTAGCGTGGCCGCGGTCTGGCCGATGAGCGCCGGCGAGCGCGAGTAGACGTTCAACAGCGAGGTACCGATACCCACCTCGTCGGTGCCGTGGGCGATACTCGTCAGCGTGGTCACTCCGTCCCGACCCCACGTTTCGGGGAGCCAGACCCGTTCGTACCCCTCAACCTCGGCGAGCTGGCTCAGCCCGACCAGCGTCGAGACCGACGGCTGTGCGGCGACGGGGAGGTAGATGTCTCTGGCGGTCATCGGTCGGGCCGTGGTCGCGACGGTCGAACGGTGGCAACGGACTGTGACGGTTCGCTGAGACGTATCGCCGGCATACTTCTACCTGCGACCCCGCGTGGTATAAAATGACAGGCAGCCCGGCGTCAGGCGGTTCAAACGAGTTCTAACGGTCGGTCCGTTGTCTCGCTCACTTTGACTCCGAACCGGCGGACCGGTCGAGCGCCTCCCGCGAGACCGAAAGCACTTCCGAGGGCGACAGCGTCGTCGCCGTCCACGCGGGGAGCCGGTCGTCCGGCCCCGGCGCCCGGATGCTCTCGGCGTAGGACTGTGCCTGTGTCCGCTCGGCCTCGGCGTCGTAGTCGAGCCCGTTGACCGCGGCGTCGGCGCCGTACTGTCGGATGAGCGTGTCGGCCGCGTCGCGGTAGGCGTCGGGCAGGCGCTCGTAGTCGGGCGCCAGCCCGTGGTCTTCGAGGACACGAAACAGCGCCTCGCCGACCTCCCCCGCCATCGTCGAGAGCCCGCCCCGGCCGCCGACGGGGCGGTGGTCGTGGCGGTGGACCCCCAGGTCGACCTGCGCGGTGGCGGTCTCGCCGACCACGTCGTAGGCCTCCCCGAGCATCCCGACCTCCAGGCCCCAGGCCCGCTGGGCCCGGATGGCGCGGGCCGCCTCGGCGGTGACGGCGAACTCGCCGGCAAGCGGGTAGCGAAACGCCGAGAGGTAGGCGAGCAGCGGGTCGTCGTGGGCACGCGACAGCGCATCCAGTAGCGGCGCGACGAACAGCCGGGCGAGCCGGCCGTAGAGCTGGCCGTCCTCGACGCGGGCGTAGTAGCCCTTGACGAACTCGTAGCCCATCTCCAGCCCCGCGAGCAGGCGCGGGACGTGTTTCGGGGAGTACGTCGAGGCGTCGGCGTCGTGGACGGCGACGTAGTCGGCACGGCCCGCGGCCAGCCCCAGCCCGAGCCAGACGTCGCGCCCCTTCCCCATCGCGCCGTCCAGCCCGTGGTCGTCGAGCAGCGTGGCCACGGTCGGCGCGTTACACCACAGCGTCGTCACGTCGAGGTCGAAGCCGGCGGCCCAACGGTCGAACGCGGCCGCGACCGCCCGTGGCGCCCGGAGCGGGACGACAACGGTATCGGGACCGACAGTTTCGAGCGCCTCGAAGACGTGTGTCGGCGTCACGGCCGCCTCGCTCTCCCCGGCGATGGGGACGACGACCGAACTCTCACCGCTCGGCATCGCCGGCACCGCGTCGGTCAGGTCGTGCAGCGTCGTGATACGCTCCTGTAGGTAGTCCATGCGTTAACGGACGGCCTCGACGAGCGGTTCGAACGCGGGTCGGCCAGCCAGTTCCTCGGCCGCCGCCCGGAGCGCGTCGGGCCGGCCGCCGACGAGGGCGCCGCCGTCACCGGTGGTGACGGTGAGCCCGGCCGACTCGGCCACGGCGGCCAGTTCCGAGATGCTCTCGGGGTCGAGGCCGGACACCTCGAAGACGCGGCTGACGTAGGCCTCGCTGCCGTCGGTCGGCGCGCCGATGGTTTCGAGGTGGCGCGCGACCTCGGTGGCCCGCCGGGCGTCGAGTTCCGTCACCGAGACACCGTCGCCGGCGACGGAGGCCCGCTCGGTGAACGCCGAGCCGATTTTCGCGGCGTCGACTGTCTCTGCCACGTCGTGGGTCCGGACGATGTGGGCGCCGCGTTCGACGGCAAGCGCCGTCGCGGCGAGGGAGACGGGCAGGGCCTCCTCGGTCGAGCGGTCGGCGATGGTTCGCAGGAAGTTCTTCCGGTTGATAGAGACGAGAATCGGGCGACCGAACCCGCGGAACTCCCGCAGGCGCTCGAAGGTGGCGTGGTCGTCCTCGATAGTCTTCGCCTCGCTCCAGCCGCCAAAGGCCGGGTCGACGATGGTCTTCTCTGTCAGACCGTTCTGTTTCAGCGCCTCGTACACCTGGTCGACGTAGTCGGCTGACTCGGCCCACGCTGCCGACCTGCGGCCGGTCCAGTCGGTCTCCTCGACCGCGCCGGGGCGTTCGAGGTCCGGCGGGCTGGCCATCTTGGCGACGGCCACGTCGTACTCCCGACAGACCGCCGGCATCTCGGGGTCGGCGAAGCCACAGATGTCGTTTACCATGTCGAAACCGCCCTCGATGGCGGCCTCGGCGACCTCGGCGTAGCGCGTCTCGATGGAGAAGACGGCGTCGCCGCCGACCGACTCGATAGTCTCCAAAGCGATGTCCAGCCGGTCGAGTTCCTCCTCGGCCGAGAGCACGTCGAGTCGCTTGTTGGCCGACTCCAGCCCCACGTCGACGATGTCTGCCCCCTCGCCGATGAGCTCCTCGTCGACGTAGGCGGCGGCCTCGCCCGGGTCGTCGTAGACGGAAGGCGAGTACGGCGACTCCTTGCTGACGTTCAGCACGCCCATTATCCGTGCCGGATGGTCGTCACCAATCGACAGGCCTGCCGCGTCGACCGTTTGCATGAGGGGTTCCTGGGACTGGGGACGCTAAGCGTTGGCGCTTCCGGCACCGCTGTCGGACCGGCCGGAACAGGTCAGACCGGTGCCTCGGACGGGTCGAGCGGAGCATCGTTTTCGTACTCGATGACGTCGAACTCGTCGTACCCGTGGCGGTCAGCCACCGACCAGTTCGTCCCGAGATAGGGAAACACCCGGCTCGCGACCTGTCGCTCGGGCAGTTCGGAGACGTAGGCCCGCTCGGCGTAGGGGAGAAACATCGCGTAGATGGACTGCCCACCGATGACGTATCCCACGTCGCCCTCGGCCGCGACGGCATCGACGGCGTCCCGGACGTTCGAGACGAACGTGGCGTCGGCTTCCGTGTACGCTTCGGGGCTCCCGGTGACGACGACCGGGTGAGTCCCCCGAACCCGGGTCATCCCCTCGTGGGTCTTGCGGCCGACGACGACGGGATGGTCCGCGACGCGGTCCTTGTACTGCCGTTCGTCCTCGTCGTAGTGCCACGGGATGGTCTCGCCGTCGCCGATAGCGCCCGTCCGGGCCACACCCGCGATAAGCCTGAGTTCGACCATAGACGGTGTTCGGGAGCGGTCCCTAAGCGACTGTCGACGCGTCACAGTCAGCGGCATGTAACGTTCCGGGATCCAGGCGAACAGCGCCGGCACTGCGGACAGCACACCCGCCTCTGTCTGGTGAGTATCAGTAACGATTTTACTCTCTCAGACCGTACAGGCAGCCACCATTTTACTACCAGACAGTCTGACGGCCGTCAACGTGTACCTTCTGGGCTACGTTCTCCTCTTCGGTGCCGCAGCAGCCGCCTGTTTCGCGAGCCTCCCCCGCGCTCGGGCCATCGAGCACGAAGGGACCCGTCAGGGACTCGTCGGGCTCTTGCTGACGAGCGGGTGCTGGTCGGTCGCCCACCTCGGCTTTCTCCTCGCACCGACCGTCGAACTCAAACTCGTATTCTACCACGTCGGACTGTTCGTCGGGCTCAGCACCGTGGGGCCGTGGCTGTACTTCTGTTCGGCCTACACCGGCCGCAATCTCCACAGGTCCACATCGATACGTTGGGCCGCGGTCGGCGTGTTCGTGGTCATCTCGCTCGTGAAATTCACGAACCCGATACACCACCGGTACTTCCGGTCCGAGGTGTTGCTCACCCCGTTCCCCCACATCTCTATCATCTCTCAGGAGCTGCACTGGCTCGCGATGGGACTGGCCTACGCGCTCTCGATTGTCGGCTACTTCATGCTGTTCGAGCTGTTCCGTCAGGTGGGCCACGACACCAGACCGCTGCTCGGGCTGGTCGGTCTCACCGGGCTCCCGATAGTCCTCGATGCGCTCGCAATCGTGAGTCCGACGATACTCAACATCACGTACGAACCGCTCGGCGTCGCCGCCTTCTCCGTCGGCGTGTTGTTCGTCTTCGTCGACGATTTCCAGACCGTCCAGCTGACAGCCGGACATGACGACCTGGCCATCGTACTGAACGACGAGGGACGGATACGCGATTTCAACATGAAAGCCAGCGAGATGTTCCCGGCCCTCGAGACCGGCGAGCCTATCGAATCGGCGGTACCCAGGCTCGGCGAGTTTCTCGCCGGCCCCGAGAACGACGAGGTCCTGGAACTCGAAACCGAGGCGGGCCACCGGTACTACCACCTCGGCGTCAGGCCGTTCACGACCGACCGGAGCCGCCTCGGGAGCTCGGTGATGCTCACCGACGTGACCGAACGCGAGGAGTACCGCCGGGAGCTAGAGCGACAGAACGAGCGGCTGGAGCAGTTCGCGGGGATGGTCTCTCACGACCTGCGGAACCCGCTGAACGTCGCACAGGGGCGTGTCGCCTTCCTCCGCGAGAGGGACGACGACGAACACCTCGCCGCGACGGCCCGCGCCCTCGACCGGATGGAGGTGCTCATCGAGGACGTCCTCGCGCTCGCCCGGCAAGGTCAACCGCTGGGCGAGCGCGAGAGCGTCAGCCTCTCGGCCGTCGCACGGGACGCCTGGGACGTCGTCGAGTCGGACGGGTCGACGCTCACCGTCGAGAGCGACGGAACCTTCCTTGCAGATGCCACACGGCTGCAGCAACTGCTGGAGAACCTCTTTCGGAACTCGGTCGAGCACGGCTCGACGGGGAATCGGGACGTACCGCGTCCCGATGACAGCGTGGAACACGGCTCGACCAGCAGTCGGACGGCGTCCGGTGGCACCGTCGAACGCGGCCATAACGTGGAAATCACCGTCGGCGTTCTGGACAGCGGCACTGGGTTCTACGTCGCCGACGACGGGGACGGCATCCCGGTTGAGGACCGGGAGGCGGTCCTCGAATCGGGGTTCTCGACGTCGAGCGAGGGGACCGGGCTGGGGCTGGCAATCGTGACCGAAATCGTCGCGGCCCACGACTGGGAGATACAGGTGACCAGCAGCGAGGATGGCGGCGCGCGCTTCGAAATCGACGGCATCGAAGTCGAGGCGTGAGCGGCGGGACGCCCCGGCCGGGCGAGGACACTGGAACGTGGAGCCGCCACGGTCGAACGCTGATTCCCCACACCGGCAGACACTGACAGCTTTATGCGCCCAACCCACGTAGCCGCCCACAGTGTCGACGCCGGAAGCCGATATCCGTGCTGTCCTCGACGAGTCGGGGCCGGACTACAACGGGTTCACGTTCGAGACCCCGGGCGGCGGGCACCAGAGCGACGTCTACATGGTGACCCTGGAC
>JBEQBH010000004.1:0-15499 GCA_041639955.1 Halobacteriales archaeon
GGAAGACCATGGCCGCGCTGACCGCGGGTGCACATCTCGTCCGTGACACCGACCTCTACGACCGCATCGTCGTCGTGACGCCGGTCAAGCAACAGCTCCAGCAGTTCGTCGACGACCTGCGGACGCTAAACGGCGGACTGGAGGAGCCCTTCGACGGCATCTCCCTCGTGGGCAAGCGGGACCTCTGCCCGTACGGCCGGGAGGGGAAGTTCCCCGACGACGCGAGCACTCACGAGCGGTGTGAGGACCTGCGCGAGGCGACCGCCCGGCTCGTCGAGGACGACGGGCGCGGCGATGGGGCGGCCGTCGCCGACACCGCCATCGACGCCGAGGTCGACGAGGACGAGCAGTGGTGGGACCCGCGGCTGGGCCAGGACCTCGCCGCGGCGGCCCGCCCCGACGCCGTCTCACAGACGACGCTGGGCGAGGACACACTCGCCACCGCGGGCGCGGCCTCGCCGTACCGCCCCAGCCAGCCCACCGCCCCCGAGTCGATGGCCGAGGGCGACGACCCGCCGCTGTACTGCCCCTTCGAGGCCGACTGGTACGCCCGGGACAAGGGCTCGCCCGTGGACTTCTCGGCGGGGCCGAACAACGTCGTCACCATCGACGACTACCTGCCCGCGGCCGTCGAACGGGGCACCTGTCCACATCGGGTGATGAGCGTCATGCTGGAGGAGGCCGACGTGGTGGTCGGCAACTACAACCACCTCTTTGACCCCAACTCGCGGCCGCTACTCGACTCGATTCTCGACGAGCGGACCTTCGTCGTTGTCGACGAGGCCCACCGCCTAGAGGAGCGGGTCCGTGACCTGCTCTCGGACCGGCTGGGCAAACAGACCATCACGCAGGCGAGAAACGACTGTGACCTGCTGGTCCAGCGCGCCCAGCAGACCGCAGACCACAAGGCACAGGTCCGGGAGGTACTCCAGGCCCGCGAGGTCCCGCTGGAAGCGGTCGACCGCGCTCGCAAGTTCTACGCGGACCTCGAACGCTGGGTCGACGACCGCGTCGAGGCGTTCCTCGACAGCGAACACGAGGGGTGGCGCGCCGACCCCTCGACGCTGCCCGACCACGACCGCGAGATACCCCTGCGGGACCCCGACACCGTCGAGCGGGACGAACTGACCGAGTGGGCCGAGTCGAAAGGATACGATGGTGGGCTGTGGCGGTCGCTCGCGAAAATCGGCGCCGCCGTCGAGGACGCCATCGACCAGCTCGGGCTGAGCCGCCAGCCGGTCTGTGCCGCTGTCGGGGCCATAGCGGGCCAGTGGTGGGAACGGGACCACTCGACGTTCCTGCGCCAAATCGAACTGGAACACTCGCCGGACGAGCGCCGGGCCACCGACGCCGACTACGAGGCCGTCTACACGCCGGGACTGCTCTGTTACAACTGCATGCCAGCGATAGCGCTCCGCGACGCCTTCGACGAACTTGGCGGGGGCGTCGTGATGAGTGCGACGCTCGAACCGCTCGACGTGTTCACCGAAGTCGCCGGACTCGACGGGCTGGCCGAGCTAGACGACGCGGACGACGACACCCCGACCCGGCCCGTCCGCTCGGTGACCTACGACCTCCCGTTCCCGCCGGAGAATCGCGCCTCCTATCTCGTCGATGCACGCCCCTTTACCGCCCGTAACCGCGGGAACCCCGGAGAGATGAAGCCGCTGGGCGGGAACTGGAACCCCACCCGCGACGAGTACGCCCAGGCGCTGCGGGCGCTCGCGCGCTCTCCGGGCAACGTCATGATAGCCATGCCGAACTACCGCGAGGCGAGGTGGGCGGGGGCCTACCTCCAGGAGGCCGTCGAGAAGGACGTGCTGGTCGACGAGTCATCCAGCAACGAGGAAACCAACCGGACCAAGCAGTCCTTCTTCGCCGGCGAGGGGAAAGTGCTGGTCACGTCGACGCGGGGGACGCTCACGGAGGGCGTCGATTACGACGGCGCGAAGCTGTCGACCTGCGCCGTCGTCGGCGTCCCGCTTGTCAACATCGGCTCGCCCCGAATCCGTGCGGTTCAGCGGGCCTACGGCGACACGTTCGGCGACGAGAACGCCTTCGAGTACGCCCTGACGGTCCCCGCGGTGCGGCGGGCGCGCCAGGCCATCGGCCGGGTCATCCGCGGGACCGACGAAGTGGGGGTTCGGGCGTTCGTCGGCCGGCGCTACACCCCCGATGGCCGCCACTCCGTCTACGAGTTTCTCCCAGAGGGCGAACGCGAGGAGTTCACGCGGATGACCCCCGACTTCCTGTCTGGTCAGCTCGAATCGTTCTGGCGAAACCACTGATACCGGGCGGTTAGTCGCCTAAACGCGGTTTGTAACTCTCCCTCGTTATCCGTAAACAAAAAGCATATACATCATTATTAGAGTGTTACAAGGGATGCCCGAGTGCCAGAACTGCGGCGAGTTCGTAACTGAGCAGTACGTGCGGGTGTTTACACCGGAAGCCTCCGAAGCACACGGACCGAGAGTCTGTCCGAACTGCGAAGACAAGCTCCGTGACGGCGCCGAGGTCCGCGAGGCGCGCTCCTCGCGACAGTAGGGCACATACCGGGCGCGCGAGCGACCCGGGCGCCCGAGAGCCGCCCGACAGCCGCGGGTCACTGTCGGATTCTTTTCCGGGAACTACTCAAGGCCGGAGGCGTAGCCTGAGGTATGACCAACGTAGACGTCGAGGCAGTCGACGACATCGACGCACCGACCGGCGTCGACGCGCCCGAGTACGTGCTGTACGGGGGGAAAGGCGGCGTCGGGAAGACCACCTGTGCCGCCGCGACCGCGCTGGCGTCGGCCCGTGACGACACCGCGACGCTGGTGGTCTCGACGGACCCGGCCCACTCGCTTTCGGACACGCTCGAAACCGACATCCCCGCGGAGCCGGCGCGCATCCGCGAGGATATCCCGCTGTTCGCGGCGGAAATCGACCCCGAGGCCGCGATGGGTGAGGGGCCTCTGGGAATGGAAGACGACGCACTGGGCGGTCTCGGCGGGATGCTCGGGGGCGGCGGGCCAATGGGCGGCGACGCCGGCGGGGAGGACCCAATCGGCGGCGAAGACGGACTGCTGGGCGGCTCGATGCCCGGGGCCGACGAGGCCGCGGCGATGCGTCTGTTGCTGGACTACACCGACGACGACCGCTTCGACCGCGTCGTCATCGACACCGCCCCGACCGGCCACACACTCCGGCTGCTGGAACTCCCCGAGACGATGGACTCGATGGTCGGGACGATTCTGAAGCTCCGCGAGCGGTTCTCGGGGATGATGGACTCGGTCAAGGGGATGTTCGGCGGCGGCGACGACGTGGACGCCGAGGCCGGCATCCAGGACCTAGAGGAGCTGTCGGCCCGTATCGAGCGTCTGCGGGCTATCCTCCGGGACCCGACGCGGACCGACTTCCGCATCGTGATGGTGCCCGAGACGCTGTCGGTGATGGAGTCAGAACGTCTGCTCGCTCAGCTCACCGACTTCGAGATTCCGGTCAGCACCGTCGTCGTCAACCGGGTTATGCAGGACCCGAGCGAGGTGCTGGGCCGCGAGGTCGATATCCCCGGACCGAACACCGACCACTGCGAGTTCTGTGCCCGTCGGTGGGAAGTCCAGCAGGACGCCATCGCCGACGCACAGGACCTCTTCCGTGGCCACGAGGTCAGGCGCGTCCCGCTCTTTGCCGACGAGGTCCACGGCGAAACGCTGCTGTCAGTTGTCGCAGCCTGTCTGGACTGAGCGCCGCGGGCGTCAGTTCGTCAGTTTCCGGAGCACGCCGAAGGCCGCGTCCCGCCAGCGCGCCGGCAGGTGCCGCGCCATGAGAAGGAGTTTCGCGCCCTCGCCGACGGGGTAGCGCGGGTCGGGGTCGCTCGCGCTCGCGGCGTCCCGAATCGTCAGCGCGACCGTGCCCGGCGTGACCGAGAGGGCGTCCTGGACGCCGCTCAGACGCGAGTCCTCGTGAGCCGTGTAGAGCCAGTCGTAGGCCCCTGTCGTCTCCAGGTCGTCCTGTTCTTCCTGTGCGCGGTCGTCGAAGTTCGTCTCGACGGGACCGGGCTGGACGAGCACCACGTCGATGCCGTACTCGTCGGCCTCCACGCGGAGCGCGTCGCTCAGCCCCTCCAGGGCGAACTTCGAGGCCGCGTAGCCGCCCTGGCCCGGCAGCGAGAGCTTGCCGGCGACGCTTGAGACGTTGACGACGGTACCCGAGTCCCGGGCGCGCATATGGGGCATGACCTCCCGGACGAGCCGGTGGGGGCCATAGAGGTTCACGTCGAACTGGGCTTCCAGGTCCTCGGTCGGAACGTCCTCGACGGCGCCGAACTGGGCGTACCCGGCGTTGTTCACCAGGCAGTCGATGCGCCCGGCCGACTCGACCACGTCCTCGACGACGCGCTCGCACTCGCGGGCGTTTGTCACGTCGAGTTCGGCCGTCTCGCAACCGGCATCGGCGAGGTCCGCGACGTCGGCTCCGTCGCGGGCCGTCGCCCAGACCTGCCAGTCGTCGTCCAGAAACACCTCGGCTGTCGCGTGGCCGATGCCCGACGAGGCACCGGTTATCAGCACCGTCTTGGCCATAGCAGTGCCGTCTCGCCCCGGACAATTAAGATTGCCCCGTTGGGCGCCGACGGTCGGGCGTCGACACCGACCGGCGGAAGTTCTCGAGCGTCTGTTCGAGTTCGCGCTGGTTGAACCAGTCGAGGACCGGAGACAACAGGGGTCCGACGACCGGTGGCAGCCCGAGATCGTACGTCGCCGTGTACGTGACCCGCGTCCCGCCATCGACCGGCTCGAATTGCCACCGAATCTCCCCCTCAATGTCGCCGACCATCTCGAATGTAATCGCCCCGGGCGGGTCATGTTGGATACCCCGGACCGCCCCGTCGAACGAACGGCCGGCCAGCCGGTAGGTGTAGGTCGCCAACTTGCCGCCGTTGTCAAGCGTCCCGACCGTCTCGACGGTTGCCAGCCGTGGCGAGATGCGCGCCTGGTTCTCCGGTACGTCCATGAACTCGAAGACCGCCTGCCGCGGCCGGGGGATGACGATACTGGCGCTCGCGTGCATAGCCACAGGTTGGGGTCGGACGACGATAGTACCCCCCGCCGACCCGCTCACACCTCGTCTTTCACCGTGTCGGCGTAGCTGTCGGCGAGCCGCGTCGGCTCCGGGAGTTTGTACCCGGCCGCGGTCGCCAGTACGAGGTCGGCTGCGGTGTCCGCACTGACCCGGTGGCCGGGGCTGACCAGAAGCGGATTGATGTACTGGCTGGACGAGTCGTACTGCCGGCTCTGGACGGCATAGCCGATGACGGTGCCCTCGCGAGCAGTCTCGACCTCGGCGTCGGCCTCGATGGCGACGCGGGCGCCCGCCCGGAGCTTCCGGTCCAGCGATTCGCAGGGCTCGCCACACAGCAAGTTCTTCGCGACCCCGACGGTGGGAACGTCGAGCGTGACGCCGATGTGTGTCGCCAGCCCCGCCTCGCGGTAGTGGATGCGGCCGCTGCCGTCGACGAAGACGATGTCCGGTTCACACTCGAGCGCCTCGAAAGCCGCGAGGATGGCCCCGCCCTCGCGGAACGAGAGCAGCCCGGGGACGTACGGAATCTCCGTCGGTTTGGACGCGTAGACCCGCTCTACGACCTCTCGGCCACGGAGAACGACGATAGCGGAGACGGCGACATCGTCGACGAAGGCCTGGTCGACGCCGGCGACGAGGGGCTGGTCGGCGGGGCTCGAAGCCGTGTCATCGGGTGATTCACCCAGCGTCGCCTGTCCGGCCGGTCCGTTGAGCGAGAGTGCGGCAGGGTTGAACTCGAAGTCGTCCGAGAACACCGCCGCGTCGGCGATATCCCGCTGTAGCGCCTCCATTTCGGCCGTCGAGAGCGATGGGTCGGGGACGAACTCGGGGCGGACGATATCCATCAGAACGGGCCGCGGCCACCCGGCCCGCCGGGGCCACCCGGACCGCCCGGACCGCGACCGCCGAACTGTATCTGTCCGGGGATGCGAGCCCGGTCCTTGACCCGCCGGCCGTACCACAGGCCGATGACGAGGCCGACGAGGTGTGCCGTGTGGGCGATGTTCCCGCCGAGCAGCCCCGCTCCCTGTGGCGACAGCGAGCCGGCGATGCTGATGATGGCGTAGAAGCCGGTGATGGCCCAGATTGGCACCGGAATCAGGAAGTACAGATAGACCGTGAGGTCGGGGTTGATGACGGTGACGAAGCCGAGGATGGCAAGCGCCGCGCCGCTTGCGCCCAGCACGCCGTAGGCGGGGCCGCCCTGGACGAACTGAAGCCCGACCTGCCCGAGCCCCGCGAGCACCCCGGAGCCGAGGAAGAAGAGGGTGAACGTCTTAGACCCCATCTGCTGTTCGGCCAGTCGGCCGAAGAAGTAGATGACGATGGCGTTACCGAGGATGTGGAACAGGCCGCCGTGAGAGAAGATTGACGTGACCCACGTCCAGACGAAGAGGATGTTGTCCGGGTGGAGGACAAAGAGGGACCGGTAGACGGTTGGCGGGAGCGCCCCGGCGGCGACGAACGCGATGACGACCCGCTGGGCGACGAAGACGAGGGCCATAATGGCGAGGAACACGTAGGTCATGTTTCCGCGGAAATAGCCCATGACGCCGCCGGGACCGGTGTCGACGCCGAAGCGGTCGGTGAGCCCGCCGGAGTCGCCCGACGAACCGCCGCTCACGGAGTCGTCGAAGCCGCTATCGAACACCCCTTGGGGGTCGTTCCAGTTGTCCAGCCCCGGACAGTCGTGGGCCTCGGGCAACCGGTGCTCGGCGCAGTAGGTCCCCCCGCAGTGCCCGCACTGGTAGGGCATGTTCTCCTGCTTGCCACAGACGTCACACTCCGACATTGGCGATACTTGGAGTGGGCGGTGCAAAGGGGTTGTGTTTGGGCGGGTGAACGGTGCGAGCGAGCGGGGGCTGACAGTCCGTCACACCCGTAGCCGACAGTATAAGACCCCCGAGGCCGAACAACGGGGTAGTGCAAGAGTTCGAGCGCAAACAACTGCTGGAGCGCATCGAACGGGAGGGTGCGACCGTCGGTGCCGAGATTCCCGACGAGATCACCGTCCAGGGCGAACGTATCGACCTGCAGTCGTTCGTCTTCGAGATTAAGCGCCGGGAGACGGTGCCACGTGGCGAACGTGAGCGGGTCACCCGGGCGAAGAAGAATCTCCGGCGCGAGCGCCTCCAGCGAAAGCAACAACTGGAGGACGGCGACGTGAGCTACGCCGAGGGCGAGGAACTGGTGGAGGCCATCATCGGCATCGACCGGGCGCTGAACGCCCTCGAAGAGCTGGGGCCGGCGAACCTGGAAGACGAGGCGAGGGCACAGGAAGCCGCCGACAAGAAGCGTTGGATGTCCTTCCTGCGGAAAGCGCTGGGTCACGAGGACGCCGATTCCGGCACCGGGCGTGCCAGCAGGGGGCGACGATGAGCCGGAACGACGAAATCGCGAGCCGGCTGGAGGCCTTTGCCGACCTGCTGGACGCGAACGGCGTCGAGTACAAGCCCCGGGCCTACCGCCGAGCGGCCGAGAACGTCCGCGACTACCCCGGCGACATCGAGGGGCTGGCCGCCGACGGCGCGGACGCAGTGGGGGAAATCGAGGGCGTCGGCGACGCCATCTCCGCGAAGGTCGTCGAGTACTTCGAGACGGGGGAAATCGAGGAGCTTGCCGAGCTACGCGAGGAGCTGCCCGTCGACATGGCCGCACTGACTGCCGTCGAGGGGGTCGGGCCAAAGACGGTGGGCTCGCTGTACGAGGCGCTGGGAATCACGACGCTAGACGAACTCGAAGCGGCCGCCGAGGCCGGCGAGATACAGGATGTCAAGGGCTTTGGCGCAAAGACCGAGCAGAACATCCTGGAGAACATCGACTTCGCCCGCGAGGCCCACGCTCGAACGCTGCTGGGCACGGCCCACCCCTACGGCGAGCAGGCGAAGGCGTTCGTCGCCGACATCGACGCCGTCGAGCGGTGTGCGCTGGGTGGGTCCCTGCGGCGCTGGCGACCCACCATCGGCGACGTGGACGTGCTCGTGGGAAGCCACGAGGGCGAGGCCATCGTCGAGGCGTTCACCGAGTGGCCGGAGGTCGAGGGCGTCATCGAGGCCGGCGAGACGAAGGCGTCGGTTCGGGCCGGCGGACTGCGGGTCGACTTGCGAGTCGTGGCTCCCGGGGAGTTCGGCGCCGCCCTGCAGTACTTCACGGGGAGCAAGGACCACAACGTCGCGGTCCGCAACCGCGCCATCGAGCGGGACCTGAAAGTCAACGAGTACGGGGTCTTTGACGTCTCCGGCGTCCCTGCGGACGAGGACCAACAGCGCGCCGGCGAGCGCGTCGCCGGCGAGACCGAGGCGGGCGTCTACGAGGCGCTAGACATGGACTGGGTCCCGCCGGAGCTGCGCGAGAACCGCGGTGAAGTGGCGGCGGCCGCCGACGGCGACCTCCCCGACCTGCTCGTCGAGGACGACGTCCGGGGCGACCTCCACACCCACTCGGAGTGGTCCGACGGGGGCACCACCGTCGCCGAGATGGCCGCGGGCGCAGCCGAGTTCGGCCACGACTACATCGCCGTTACGGACCACGCCACCGGTCCGGGGATGGTCGGCGGCGTCGGTGTCGACGACGAGACCCTGCGCGAGCAGATTGCCGAGATAAGAGCGGTCGCCGAAGAGACCGATATCGAGGTGTTCAGCGGGGTCGAAGCCAACATCGCCGCGGACGGCCAGATATCCGTTGCCGACGACGTGCTGGCGGACTTAGACGTGGTCGTCGCCTCGCCCCACGCCGCCCTCGACGGTGACGGCACCGACCGGCTGGTCGCCGCGGCCGAACACCCGGCGGTCGATATCGTCGGCCACCCGACCGGGCGCTACCTGAACCGCCGCTCCGGGCTCGACGTCGACATCGAGCGGCTGGCCACGGCGGCCGCCGACGCCGGGACCGCACTGGAGGTCAACGCCAGCCCCGCCCGGCTGGACCTGGACGGCTACGCGGTCAAGGCGGCCATCGAGGCCGGCGCGACCGTCGCCATCAACACCGACGCCCACAGCCCCGGGAGCTTCGGCCAGGTCACCTACGGGGTCCACACGGCCCGGCGCGGGTGGGCCGAGGCCGGCGACGTGCTCAACACCCGCTCGGCCGACGGGCTCCGGGAGTTCCTCGATGGCTGACCGCGAGCGTAACCCCCTCGTCCTGGACGCGATGCTGGGGAAACTCGCGACGTACCTGCGGATGTGTGGCTACGACACCGCCTACGCGCTGGACCGCGACGCCGAGACCGACGAGGACCTGCTCGCGCTGGTCGAGACGGAGGGCCGCCGGCTGGTGACCCGCAACGAGGGACTGGCCCGCCGGGTACCCGAAGCCATCCTGCTCACGAAGCGGGACGTGACCGACCAGCTACGGGAACTCGCGGCGGCCGGGTTCGACCTGGAGCTGTCGCCCGAACCCGTCCACTGTGGCACCTGCAACGCCCCCGTCGAGCCCGTCGACCGCACCGAACCGACGCCCGAATACGCGCCCGACCCGAGCGAGACCGATATCTGGCGCTGCCGCGACTGCGGCCAGCACTTCTGGCGCGGGAGCCACTGGAACGACGTGGCCGAGACGCTCGCGGACCTGTAGTTCCGTGGGTGTTGCGTTTACCGCGAGGCCCTGGATAGTCCGTACGGGGAACTGACAACGAGGTGGTTTGTGTCAGGGTCGTCGGGAGCGCACCCCTGTTTAGCGTGACTGCGAGTCTTGCGGTCGAATCTCGCCAGTGATGGTTTCGTCCGTATATGTTGTTCTCCAGAACTCACTCCCCAAATGATATACTAACGCTTTGCGTTGCTAAGAGCGATGGTCCCTCTCCAGATTCCAGGCGGTCCCGAACTCCTTGTGCTCGTTATCGCCCTCGGTATCAATCTACTGGTCCTCGTTGGGTTCTTAGGCGGCCTCGGCTACTTTCTCCTCCGGATTCGTTCGGGTGGAAGTGTCAGCGACCGTCTGGACCGAATCGAGCGGAAAATCGGCAAGTTGGAAGCTCAGGTCGAACAGCTCCAGGACGACGAACCGGAGTAATTCTCGATACAGGATGTGGTCTCAACTCATCACGCCCGGATACGGGCCGTTTGCTAGCGGACGTGTTAGTCCTAGAGCCGGTCAGTACAAAACCTACATCGCAGTCGCCACGGAAAGCGAACTATGGTGAGGCAAACGAGGCGGGCAGTCCTTGGCTGCCTCGCGGGCGGAACGGTCGCCGGCATGAGTGGCTGTATGCAGGTGTTCTCGGAGAACGCGAACAGTCCCGAACCCGAAGAAAAGACTGTCTCACCGACGCCGTTCACCGAGGTCGCCAAGTCCCGCTCTCCAGCCGCCACACTCGGCGGTCCCGACCGCTCGGACTCGTTCGGGCAGGCGGTCGCTACGACGGGCGATACTGCCTTCGTCGGCGCGCCCCAGTCCGCCCCCGATGGCGTCAACAAAGCCGGAATCGTAGCTGTCCTTTCTCGCTCGGGAGACGGCTGGGAACAGACAGCGACGCTGACCGGGCAGAAGCAGAAACGCGACTATTTCGGTGGGCAGGTTGCAGCCAGCGAGTCGACGCTGCTGGTCGGCAACGAGTCCAACTACTCGGGGACGTCACGCATCCCGGTGTCCGTATTCGAGCGAACGACGGGTGACAACTGGCAACTGACGACGGAGCTAACCGGGCCCGTATACGTCGACTCGATGGCGGTAGACGGTGATACGGCCGTCCTGCGGACGGGAGACAGCGACGGGCTCGTGGATGTCTTTGAGCGCGAGAGCGGGGAGTGGGGACGGCGGCAGACGCTGTCCGTTGACGACCGGGACGACGGCCGAATCGTCAGGTCGGTCGCAACTGACGGCGAGACGATATTGGTCGGAGCGCCGCCGAAGGCAGGGTCGAAGCGTCGACGCGCCGGGTCGGGTGTAGTGTACGTTTTCGGGCGGTCGGACGGTTCCTGGCGTCACCGGACGACTCTCGCCGGAGCGACGGGGAGAGACCACTTCGGCTGGTCGGTTTCGGCGGCCGACGGGAACGCGTTGGTCGGCGATTACAGCAACGATACGGCGTACGTGTTCGCCCGCTCAGACGGTCGCTGGTCTCGCAAGCAGATGTACACCGCGACCACCGGTGATTCCCACCAGTACTTCGGTGACACAGTCGCGATGGGCGGCGAGACGTTGCTGGTCGGCGCGCCGCACACCCAGTCCGGCGACTCGGTCGGGGCGGTGTACGAACTGGCGCAGCCGTCCAGTACAGACGAGCCGCGAGGAATATATTTCACGGCCCCAGACACGTCAGAGCAGTTCGGCGACGCGATAGCGACCACGAACGGCACGACAATCGTCGCGGGCAGACGTTCCGAGGATGGATTCGTCTGCATCTACGACAATTGACTCCGGTCGCTCCCGGAGCGCGAGCGCGCTGCACTGACTAAGCCACGAGTTTCCAGAAGGGCGACACTAGCCCGGCGACTCACCCCCGAAGTGCCTCGACCGGCGGCTCCCAGGCGGCGCGATAGGCCGGATAGAGCCCGCCGACGAGCGCGATGAACACGCCGAACACGAAGGCGCCAAGCGGGACGAAGACGTTGCCGGGTTGGAGGACGGCCCACAGCGGAAGCTCCGTCTGGGTGGCGACGAGGACGACGGCAACCGTCCCAAGCAGCGCCCCGACGGCACCGCCGACGACGCCGAGCAGCGTCGCCTCGACGAGCAGCGTCCGGAGGACCTGCTTGCGGTGGATGCCCACGGCTCGAAGCACCCCTATCTCCCCGCGGCGCTCGGCGACGGTCATCAACATCACGTTGAAGATGCTGACGCCGGCCACCACGAGCGAGATGCCGGCAATGGCGAGCAGGAAGCCGTTGAGGAGGTTGAAAAACTCCGAGATTCTATCGAGGACGCTGGTCAGCGAGAAGACGCTGACCCGCTGCTGGCGGCTGTTGAGCTGCTCGCGAACCCCGCTGGCGACCGCGCGGGCGTCCTCCGGGGAGTTCGCGCGGACGACGACCTGCGAGACGCCGTCGCCTGCGAACTCGCCAGGCGGGAGCACCACGGCGGAGTCGGGCTGGAGCGGCGAGATGCCCTCGACGGGCGGGAGGACGCCCACGACGCGGTACTCGTTTTGCTCGACAGTGACGGTGCTGCCCGGCCGGAGGTTCAGGTCCTCGGCGAGCCCCGACCCGACGAGCGCGCCCTGGCGGTGTGACGACGGGACGGCGCCGCTCCCGTTACCGAACAGGGCCTGCGGGTTGTCGGTGCCGTACACCTGTGCGACGGACTGGCCGCCAGTCCCCCGGACGGTCCCACCGGTCGACTGCAGCGGGACCACTGTCCCCCGGCCGTCGGCTGCCCGGCGGACGGCCGCCACGTCGCGGCTGTCGAGGGCCTCCCGGCCGCTGTCCTCGCCTGGACTCACGATGACCTGGTCCCCCAGGCCGCCCAGTTCCTCCTGTGCGGCCACCGACAGGGCGTTGCCAAGCAGCCCGAGCGTCACGACGGCGAAGACGCCGATGACGATACCGAGCGCGGCCAGTCCCGCCCGCAGCCGCTGTCGGGAGAGGTTCCGCGTCGCGAGCGAGAGGGCGGGAAACCGGTCAGACATCCCGCAACACCCCGTCGACCAGCTCCACGGTCCGGTCGGCGTAGTCAGTGACGAGGTCGTCGTGGGTCACCGCGACGACGCCGACGCCGGCCTCGTCGGTGATGCGGCGAATCTCCTCCAGAATGGCGGTGCCGGTGTCTCGGTCTAAGTTCCCCGTCGGCTCGTCGGCCAGCAGTACGTCGGGTTCGTTGACCAGCGCCCGCGCGATAGCGACGCGCTGTTTCTGGCCCCCCGAGAGCTCGTCGGGCGTGTGGTCGAGCCGGTCGCCCAGCCCCACGCGTTCCAGCAGCTCCCGGGCGCGGTCGGTGGCGTCGCCGGGGAGGAAAGCCGTCGGCAGCCGGACGTTCTCGACGGCCGACAGCGTCGGCAGGAGGTGGAAGTCCTGGAAGACAAAGCCCAGCGACTCCCGGCGGGCGTCGGTCCGCTCGGCCTCGCTCAGGCCGGCGGTGGTCTCGCCCCGCAGCTGAACGCTCCCCTCGGTCGGCTCGTCGAGGAGGCCGAGGATGTTCAGCATCGTGGACTTGCCGCTCCCGCTGGGGCCGACGACAGCGACGACTTCGCCGCTCGCGACGCCGAAATCGACATGCGATAAGGCCGTGACGGTGTCACCGCCGCCGCTCTCGTAGCGTTTGGTCACGTCGACCAGCGCGAGCGACGGGGCCGGGTCCCGAGGCGGCTCGAAGCTCATCGGTTGCGGGCGACGTAGACGGTCACGCTGGCGGCGACGGCCAGCCCGAGCAGTATCACGACGGCCACTCCGGGCGAGCCGGGCCCGCCGCCGGCGCCGCTCTCGGCCGGCGGCAAGGGCGCAGTCGCGTTCATCGTGACTTGCTCGCCGTCGACAGTGTAGGTCACCCGGAGCGGCACCTCGCTCGCGTTGACCGGGTCGGCCCGGGCGGTCAACTCGAAGGGGGCGAACGAACTCCCGTCGACGGTGCCGACGAAGTAGTCGCGTTGGGGGTAGGTCGGCTGGATACCCTCGGCCGGCCGGACGGCGACGACGGCGCTCGTCACCTCGCCGTCACCGACGTTGGCGAGGTTCCCATCGATGGTGACCCGACCGCCGTCGGCGACCGATACGTCCAGACCCGTAAGCGTCGCCTCGCCGCGCCGGGCGCGGTAGTCGTACAGCAGGGTGGTCTCGTTGCGACCGCGGGGCGACTCGTAGCCCGCGACGAAGCGGACGCCATCGGTCGACTGGACCCGGGAGAGGTCGACCGCGACCGTGGTCTCCTCGCCGGGGGCGAGCGTGTCCACGAGCGCGAACCGGCCGACGGAGCCGAGCCGCACCCCCTCGCTGTTCTCGACGGTCAGGACCACCTCGTCGACGGCTGCGTTGCCGAAGTTCGTCACCGTCACGTCCACGCGCGAGGCGCTCGACTCGCCCTCCGACTCGGACTGGGGCTGGAGCGCCCCGGTCCCGCCGCCGCCCAGTAGCCCCGTGAGGTCGCCCCCGGCGTCCCCGCTATCGTCGCTCTGTGGCCGCTGGGCGCGGACCCCGATGTCGGTCCGCAGCGGTTCGACCGTTACCGGAGCCGCCGTTCGGGTCTCGCGCTCGACGCCGTTGGGCAGCGTGTAGCTCGTCCGCAGGTCGACCGTTCCGTCGCCGGCGTCGGGGACGACAGCGGTGAGGTTCACCGTCTCCGAGGCCCCCGCAGCGAGTGTCGGAATCGTCCGCCGGCTCTCCCCGCCGGCGACCGTCACCTCGACGCCCCGGAGCGGTGCCGTCGTCGGGTTCGAGACAGTCGCCTGCACCGACGACGACGCGCCGGCGACGACCCTGTCCGTCTCGACTTCGACCTGCGGGGCGCCCGGTTCGATGCCGACGGTCAGGGGACGGGTCGCCTCGACGCGGTCCCCGTCGCTGTCGGTCCCGACGGCGACCAGTCTGAGGTCCTGCGACCCGGATTCGTTGACGGTGAACGTCACCGGGACGGTGAGTGTCTCACCGGGCGAGAGCCGCCCGAGGTCGGTCGCCGTCCCCAGCACCGCCCCGTCCTCGCTCGGGTCGACGACTCTGACCGACTCGACGGTCATCGACGTGTCGCTCCCTGCCGAGAGCCGGAGCGTCGTCTCGGCGGTGACGGGCGCACCGACGGTCGGCGTCGCCGGTGTCACCGTGGTGTCGGTAAGCGTGACTCGGGCGTCGGCAGCGGCGGCCGGGCCGACCGCAACACCGACCACGACGGCCGCCACGGCCGCCAGTAGTGCGAGAGCGACTGCACGAACGGGACCCGAGAGTGCGGGAAGTGAGCGCATACCTAGGCGTTCGAAGGGCTGTGGGCTCAAGTATCTTCTCTGGCCGACTCCAGAACGCTTGTTACACCCGTACTGCTAGGGAGGACCGATGACCCTCTCGGAGGAGGCCCACGAGCGGCTCGCCGACATCGTCGCCAACCAGCCGACCAAGAACGGCAAGCTACAGGAGCTGTGGGGGATGGACAGCGGAAGCGAGGTCCACCAGTACCTCGAATCGGAACTCAAGGAGTACTACTACCGCAACGAGAACAGCCTCATCTGTGCCACCCCGGAGGCGACGGCGCTCATCGACGGCGAGGGCTCCGACCGAGTCCAGACGATGACCGTCTCCCCGCTCCAGGGGACTATCGTCGAGGTGCTCGCCGGGCCCGACGAGGAGCCACAGAGCGTCGTCGCGACGCTGCAGGCGGTTCGTGCGGCCGGCGAGGACCCCGAGGTCGACGCGGTGCGGTCGGCGCTACGGAGCCTCGTCGACATGGGTATCGTCGAGACGGTCCAGAAGACGGTCCCGACCTTCCGGCTTGCCATCGCGCGCGAGGACGTAGACGTCGAAGTTCGCGACGAGTAGGCCGGCGAGTCCGCGGCGACAACTCACTCCAGGCCGGGGCGACGGCC
>JBEQBH010000005.1:0-15084 GCA_041639955.1 Halobacteriales archaeon
CCCGGGAGCACCTGCGGGGAGGCCCCCAGCACCCGGAGGAAGTCCTCGACGAAGACGTAGCCGACCCCGCCCAGAATCAGGGAGCCGATGACCGCGAACGTGAGCGTCTGTGAGGCGGCGTACTCGGCCGCGTCGGGCTCTTCGGCGCCGGTGTGTTGTGCGACGAGGACGCTGCCCGCGACCGACAGCCCCATCCCAAGGGAGATGAGCAGGAATATCATCGGGAACGCAAACGAGATGGCCGCCAGCGCGGTCGTGCTGTACTGCCCGAGCCAGAAGGTGTCGGCGAGGTTGTAGGCGACCTGCAGGAGGTTCGTGATGACGATGGGAAAGGAGAGATACAGCAGCGGCTTGCCGATGGGGCCGCTTGTCAGCTCTAGCTCCTCTTGGCCCTTGAACAGCCCGTCGAGGCGTTCCATCAGGGCGCTAACGTGCTCGCGGGCGGTCATGCCGACAGCCCCTCCGGTTCGGCGAGGAGGTTCGTCTCGACGTAGTCGGTGAGCATCCGCTGGCTACACTCGACCGGACGGCCGGTGGTGACCCGCTGGGTCGACGTGCCGGTCAGCACCGTCACGATGAACCCCGCGGTGTCGGCCGGGTCGATATCGCGGCGGAAAGTTCCGTCCGCGACGCCGGCCTCCAGAATCCCGGTTAGCTCGGCGATTAGGTAGTCGTCAAAGCGCGTCAGCCGGTCGCGGAACCCGTCCTCGTAGGGCGCCTGGGCGCGGATTTCGAGCAGGGCCGTCTCGAACTCCTCGCGGTCGTCGTCGGGGTTTTCCAGCACCGTCTCGACGAGCGCCAGCAGCGCTTCGTGGGGGTCCTCGCCCCCGGCGTCGTCGGCGAGTTCGACGAACCGGTCGTAGAGGTCATCGAGAAACGCACACAGCAGGTCGTGTTTGCTGTCGTAGTGGTAGTGGAGCGCGGCCTTGCTCTTTGAGGACTCGTCGGCGATGTCCTGCATCGTCAGGTCCGCGTAGCCGTGCGAACAGAGCGCGCGATAGGTCGCATGCATTATCTCCTCGGCAGCGTCACCGTCGCTCATTACTACCACTAACTGACTGGTCAGTCAAGAACCCGTTGGTTCGTCCCGAGTGCGACGCTCCCGAGGCCCGGTCACGGACGGCGCGGCCGCTCTGTGGCACGGACACACCCCAGGACTCCCCCGCCCCGCGGGTCGCCTACCGCATGTCGAGTTCGAACTGCTCGTGTTCGCTGGCGGTGTTCAACACGACGGAGGTGTTGGACTCGTTGATTTCGGGGTCCGTGAGCAGCTCCTTTATTTGGGCGTTCATCCCGTCGGTGTCGGAGAACTTGCCGACGGCGATGATGTCGTAGTCGCCGGTGACCTCGTACACCGATATCATCTGCTTGTGCTCTTTGAGGCTCTCGGTCACGTCGGGGAGCGAGGACCCCTCTACCTTGAGCTGGATGATGGCTGTGACGTCATAGCCCAGCGCGTCGTAGTCGACCTTCGGGGTGTAGCCGTTGATGATGCCCTCCTCTTCCAGGTCGGAGAGGTGATTCGAGACGGTCGTCACCGACACGTCGAGGTCCTCGCCGAGGCTTCGGAGGCTGGCGCGGCCGTCACCCAACAGTGCATTCACTAGCTTGCGGTCGAGATTTTCATACGTCATTACATCCACTCACGGCAGCGGGGGATTAGAATTTTACGAATGTCCAAATGCGGCCGAGCAGGCCGAAATCCTTGCGCATAACGGCAGGGTTTTAGTATTAGCAGTGTTCCTTCTCGGTGTCCAAACATGACAAGCGAACTTTCCGCTGAGGCCGAAGAGGTACTCGACGAGATCGAAGAGAAAAACGTCGACTTCCTGCGCCTTCAGTTCACAGACATCCTCGGTACGATAAAGAACGTCTCGATCACGGCCGACCAGGCCGAGAAAGCGTTCACGGAGGGCATCTACTTCGACGGCTCCTCGATCAACGGCTTCGTCCGCATTCAGGAGTCCGACATGCGCCTGGACCCCGACCCGTCGACGTTCTCCGTGCTCCCGTGGCGAGAGGACGTCGAGGGCGGCTCCAGCGCTCGACTCATCTGTGACGTCATCGACACCTCGACCGGCGAGCCGTTCTCGGGTGACCCGCGTGGGGTCCTGAAGGACGCCATCGAGCGCGCCGAGGACATGGGCTACGACGTCAACGCCGCCCCCGAGCCGGAGTTCTTCCTGTTCGAGGAGGACGAGGACGGCCGCGCGACGACGAAGACGAACGACGCCGGTGGCTACTTCGACCTCGCGCCGAAGGACCTCGCCTCCGACGTGCGCCGTGACATCATCTACGGGCTGGAGGACATGGGCTTCGACATCGAAGCCTCCCACCACGAGGTCGCCCAGGGCCAGCACGAGATCAACTTCACGTACGACGACGCCCTGACCACGGCCGACAACGTCGCCACCTTCCGCTCCGTCGTTCGCGCCATCGCGGCCGAACACGACCTGCACGCGACGTTCATGCCAAAGCCCATCCCGCGTATCAACGGCTCGGGCATGCACACGCACATCTCGCTGTTCCAGGACGGCGAGAACGCGTTCCACGACGACGACGGGCAGTTCAACCTCTCGGAGACCGCACAGAGCTTCATCGCGGGCATCCTCGACCACGCGCCCGCCATCGCCGCGGTCACCAACCCGACCGTCAACTCCTACAAGCGCCTGGTCCCCGGCTACGAGGCACCCGTCTACGTCGCCTGGTCCGACCGGAACCGCTCGGCGCTCATCCGGAAGCCGGCCGCCCGAACGCCGGCCGCCTCGCGTATCGAGGCCCGCTTCCCCGACCCGTCCTGTAACCCGTATCTCGCCTTCGCGGCGCTCATCCACGCCGGGCTAGACGGCATCGAGCGCGACCTCGAGTGCGACGACCCGGTCCGCGAGAACATCTACGAGTTCGACGAGGAGAAACGCGACGAGTACGGCATCACCACGCTGCCGGAGAACCTCGGCGAGGCCGTCGACGAACTCGAAGACGACGAAGTCATCAGTTCGGCGCTGGGCGAGCACGTCTTCGAGAACTTCGTCGAAGCCAAGCGACAGGAGCACAAGGAGTACCTCGTCGACGTGTCCCAGTGGGAACTCGACCAGTACCTCGAGAAGTTCTAACGCGGCAACTCACGCCTTTTTTGCGACGCGGTCACCGACCAGCGGCAGCGAAAGCGCCCCGGCCGCCCCGACAGCCGCGACCAGCCCCACCACCGGGTCCGGCGGCCCCACAAACACGACGGCGGCGGCGACGGCGCCAAGCCAGAGGGCCCCCAGTACCGCCGTGACCGCGGCGCTCCGGCAGGTCGGTTCGGGGACCGACTCCAGAGCGGCCCACGCCGCGAGCCCGCCGACACCGAGTCCGACGACCCCGGCGGTGTCGCGGGTGAGACCGGCCGCGACGACGCTGACGACGCCCACGACCGTCACAAACGCGAACAGCCGCGTCGGCGTCCGCAGGCGAGTCAGGGCAAGCCAGAGCACCGCGGCGGCGATGGCCGCGCCGGCGACCACGTCGACGAGATAGTGGACCCCGAGCACGAGCCGCGAGAGCGAGATGGCCACGACGGCCGCGCCCGCGACGGCGTAGCGCTGTCGGCGCCGGCCCACCCGCAGCGCCCACGCGAACCCGCCCCAGACAAGCACCGCCGAAGTCGCGTGGCCGCTCGGGAAACCGTAGCCGTGGCCGGTGACGACCGACTCGTAGAACGGCCTGACCGGCCACGGGAGGCCGGCGGCCGCCGACACCACTGCGGCGTTCGACGGCCGCGGGAACGCGAAGACGGCCTTCGGCCCGAGGGAGACGGCGGCGGCAGCGGCCACCAGTCCGACGAGCATCGCCCCCCGCTCGCGGGTGAGCCCACGGCCGAGCCACGGCGTGGCCGGGCCCAGCCAGTAGGCGAGCAGGCTCGCCGTCGCGACGAACCAGAAGTCACCGAGCTGGGTGAGAACGGCGAAACAGACGAGGACAGCGGTCGGCAGGTCCGTGAGCAGTTCCGTGACGCCGACAGCGCGGCTCATCCACGCCAGTCACGTACTTTATCCAGCGCGATGCCCGGCAGGCCGGTGACCCGGAGACCGAGACCGACAACGACCATCACGGCGTAGAGCCCGAGCGTCGACAGCCAGACGACGAGCATCGCGAGCACCGCCCAGACGCCCTTCAGATAGTAGAACGCCCCCAGAGTCATGATGGTCCCGTACAGCAAGACGAGATAGGGACCCCACCCGCGGGCGTGGCCGCGGCGCATCCGCCGGCGGACGTACTGTTTGAGGTCGCTCTCGACGTCGTCGCGGTGGAGTGTCCGCTCTTCCACGTCGTCGCGGAACGCCTCGAACTCCTCGCGTAGCTGTTCGAGTTCCTCGTCGGTCAGGTCGTCGACCCCCCCGGTCTCCGCGGGCGGAGGTGTCTCGCTGTCGGCTTCCTCGCTCATCGCTTTGTCGGACAGTCGAAGGGATACCTGTTGTAACTGCCGGTCCGCTACGCCGCCCAACACGGCGTTGAGCACGGCGCCAAGCAGTAGAAGCTGCCCGGCGAAGTAGAACCACGTCACGAGCAGGAGGACGCCGCCGATGACACCGTAGAGCTGGAAGCCGCCGGCGACGGAGGCATAGAGGCCGAAGACGGTCGCCAGGACCGTCCAGCCGACGGCCGCAAACACCGTGCCGGGGAGCACCCCTCGGACCGTCGTCTTCGTGTCGGGAAACAGGTAGTAAAGCGGCAGGAAGGCGACGACGAGGATGGGGACCAGCATCAGCCCGCCCAGTGCGACGGTGACCCCGAAGACGGCCCCGAGCGAGCCGACGACGGCAAAGCCGACGAGCGCGAGCACGATGCCGCCAAGCGCCGCGGTGGCGTCGACGACGCTGTCGAGAAACCCCCCGGCGTCGTCGGTGTCGTAGATGCGCGAGAAGGCCGTATCGACGCCGCGGAACACCTTCAGCGCGCCCCAGACCATCACGGCGAGGCTGACCAGGGTCGCCCCGCCCCGGCCGGTGGCGTTCGTGAGCGCCGTCCCGAGCAGCCGAGCCGCCTGGGGCGTCAGCGCCTCGCCGACGGCCGCGACGACCTGGTCAGCGAAGGCGTCCCCGCCCAGAAAGGTGGCGACGGCGAGCCCAAGCAACAACAGCGGCAACAGCGAGACGAACATGTAGTAGGCGATGCTGGCGGCGAGAAAGGAGACCTGCTGGGTCCGGACGGCACTCACGAGGTCCCTGCCGACGGAGACGGTGCGGTTCCGGTTCACGGTTACTCCTCGAACGGCCGGCACATATATGATAACAATCGAAACGGTTTACACGTCGACCGACGGGACCGCCCGGCCGAGCTGGCGGTGACCTCGACGCGCCGACAGCGGCTCCGGTGGCAGTTCGTCGTCTCACACAGCGCTTATGCCCCGCCATCCCGACGTTCGCCCATGGAGACGGCGATACGGACGGGGACGATGCAGGTGACCGTGCTGTGTCTCGTCGCCGCCGGGATACTGCTTGCGCTGGGCACGGCCGGAGTTCCTGCCTCGCTTCCGCTGCTTGGCCTCCTGGTCGCGCTGTCGGCCGGGCTGTACTACACACGGCCCGACGTGACGGCGGGTCGCGTGCTGGGTGTCGACGTCGGCAGCCTGCTGTCGACCCTGTGGCTGGCCCCGGCGCTCGCGGCCCTTGCCGTCCTGCTGGAGCCGGCCGCCTCGACCGAGGAACTCCGGGCCCTGGGCGGCGTCGTCGGACTGGCGGGGATGCTGAACTACTTCCTCCGGCCGGTGTACCTGCTTTGCTACTCGCTCGTCGAGGCGGTCCAGGAGCGCAACAGCAGTTCCGCCGAACGCTGACGCCGTCACCGTGTCTCCGCTCGCCGGCTACTCCGCCGTCGCCTCGCGAATCTCGGCCACGTCGGCGTCAGTCTTGAACGTGGTCCCGCCGTAGTGGGTGCGGGAGGCCGAAAAGCCCGCCGCCTGTAGTTTCTCGATGAACGTGTCCATCGCCTCGGCACCGCGCCCCCAGCGCTTGCACAGGCGGTGCTGGTCGTAGTGGGTCGGCGTGTCGAGTTCGCCCGCGAGCGTCTCACACAGCGCCCGTGCTTTCTCGGCGGTGCCCATCTCCTCGGTGACCCGCTCGGCGACCGACTGGACGAACTCGGGCTCACAGCTCCGGGCCAGCCAGATGGGGCCGGCGGTCTGGACGTGCTCGCCGCAGTGGGGGCAAGCGTCGGGGGCGTCCGCGATGAGCCCCCGTTCCGTCTCGCGCCAGAGACAGCGCTGACAGTAGTAGACGTGGCCCAGATCGTCAATGCAGTCGTTGGCGACCTTCGCGCCGTGGTCGAACTCCAGGTAGGCCCGGACGTAGTGACTCGTCGCGTGGGAGAGGATCGGACGGGCGGCGATATCGTAGCGGGCGGCGGTCCTGACCATCGCCGACAGCAGGACCCGCAGCCCCATCTCCGCGTGGAACTCCGTGTTCCGGGGGACCGCCCCGTAGCTCCGGACGCCGCTCTCGAAGTGGGCGCCACACAGCGGCGCGGTGTCGGTGGCCGTGACACACAGCAGGTGTTTGGTGCCCTGGACGGCCGCGTCGGCGAAGGGAATCGGCGTCCCGAACGGGTCCAGGTCGACCACGTCGAACGCGTCGCTGTGCATGAGGACGTTGGCGTTCTCGTGGTGGACCGTCCCGTCGAGGTCGTTCGCATCGAGATTCTCCCGGCACAGCGCCACCGCCTCGTCGTCGACGTCACAGAGGCTCGTCTCCCAGCCCTCGGCCGCCGCCCGGACCCCGCGGATGCCGCTGGCCGCGGTGGCGTCGAGATACGACTCCACCCGTGGCGTCCGCTCCCGGTAGGCCCGTAGCGTCGCCACGGTCAGGTCGCGGTTCAGCTCCTGGACGGGGTTGAAGAACACGTCCGCGCCCTTCCCGGCCTCGGGCTGTTCGGGGACCGTGACCGTCACTTGCCCTTCGCTCACTCGCATACCGTCTCCTGCCGGCGACGGCCCGTAAGTCGTTCGAAGGCCCGCCGGTAGCGGGTCGCTACGTGGGTGTGGTCGTCACTCGACGCGAGCATCGGCGACTCGCTCCTGTGCGACAGGCAGCCGAACGGTCACCGTGGTCCCGTCGCTCGTGTCGAACTCGAGGTCGGCACCGAGCGTCGTCGTCGCCCAGCTGACGAGCCAGAGGCCCATCCCGCTGCCGTGGGACAGCGGTGTCTCCTCGCCACGGTCCAACACGCCGAGTTCGTGGTCGGGGATGCCGTGGCCGTCGTCGGTGACCGACAGCGCCACCTCGTCCCCCTCGGCGACCGCCCGCACCGTCACGTCGGCGTCAGGGACGTGCTGGAGGGCGTTCTCGACGAGGTTCTCGACGACGACGCCGAGCAGGACGGGCTGGCTCCGTACGGTCAGCCCGCCCGGGATGTCGACCGCCACCGTCCCCCCGGAGTCAGCCGACAGCGAGTCGACGGTGTCGGCGACCAGCTCCCCGAGGTCGACGGGTTCGAGGTCCGCGTCGTCGGTGCCCGCCTCCGAGAGCGTGCGGGCCTTATCCCCCGAGGCGACGAGCCGGTCGACGGCCTGTCCGATGGTGACCGCGTGGTCGGCCTCGTCCCCGTCGAGCGTCTCCGCGAGCAGCTCCGCGCGGGCCTGGATGACGACACTCTCGTTGCGGACGTTGTGTCTGAGAAAGCGGTTGAGCACCTCCAGGCGTCGCTCGCGCCGTATCTCGTCGGTGATGTCCTGGAAGACGACGGTGTACCCCAGCCGGGTCCCGGCGCCGTCGGTCAGCTCGGTCTGGCCGAGCTTGTACTCGCGGCGGCGGCCGCTGTTTGTGACGCCAAAGCGGTCGTCGTCCTCGCCGGGAACGAACCGGTCGCCGTCGATGCGGTCGTCCAGCCCGTCGGTCAGTGCCGCTCGCTTCCCGACGCCGAGCATCGCCTCCGCGGCGGGGTTGAGGTTCACGATGCGGCCGGCCACGTCAACGATGGCCACCGGCGTCGCGATGTCGTCGATGGCCGCCCGCTCGCCCGCCCGGCGGGTCGCCGGGTGGAACTCGAACATATCGCTGCGGACGAAGGCGTAGGTGTCGAGCGCGATGTGGGGCAGGAAGGCGAGCGTCGTCAGGTTCACCGCCGGCCCGATGTCCAGCGCCCACGCGAGGACGGCAAGTCCCGGCGGAATCGGACTAAGCCCGACCGCGATAGCCTCCCGGCGGTACAGCGGCCCGTAGCTGAGGACGGTGTCGAAGACGAGCATCGTCCCGAACGTGACAAAGAGCATCGCCGCAAACACCGCGAGGTAGCCAAGCGGCGCGATGGTGTAGTCGACGACCGTCCCCACCTCGGTCGTCGCCACGACGGTGTCGACCCACAGCAGCGAGTGCGTGCCGTTCGAGAGCGCAAGCACCGTCACCGCCGCGGGGACGAGGGCGGCCCCGCGGAACGCCGTACTCTCCAGCGTCGCCCGACGGCCGGTGTAGCCCAGCGCGAACCCGACGAAGACGTAGCCGAGCCACAGCAGACACCCCCACGTTATCGCCTCCAGTGCCAGCCGTATCGAGGGCTCGGACACCAGCAGCGCCACGCCGTAGACGGTCGACCAGACGGTGATGGTGCCGATGGTCGCGACGAACCACTTCGCGCCCGGCTTCTCCCAGTGTTCGCGAAGCTGGGCCAGCAAGTACAGCGACCCGGCCCCCGACGCGAACGATCCCAGCGCCACCCACGGGGCGTCGGCCATGATTGGCCCACGTTCTCTCCCCTGTTTACGCTTCCGGGCCGACGCGGCGAGCTGACGACCGAGAGCCGCTCAGTCGTCACCCGCAGCGACAGTCGACTGCCGCGCGACGTCCCGCCACTTCCCGGTCCAGAACCGGCCCGTGTTCACCGCGGCCTTGAGGTAGTAATCGCCCACGAGCGCGGCGAAGATAGCGGGAAGCCCCAGGCCCAGGCCGGGCGAGACGGCGACGCCGACGAGTGGTACGGTGACGACGAACGAGGCGGGCAGAGCGAGTATCGCGACGGGCAGGCGAAAGCAGTAACTGCCGAGGATAGTCCCGTAGAGCGGCCAGCGGGTGTCGCCGGCGCCGCGTAGACTCCCGCGCATCGTCCGGGAGACGGAGAAGCCGGCGACGAGCAGGCCGAAGACGCGGATGAACTGGGCGGCGAGGCCGGGGTACTCGGTGCCAAAGAGCGAGACAATCGGGCGGGCGAAGACGATGAGGACGGCGGCGACGGCGAGCTGGACGGCGAGTGCGACCCGCAGGGTCTGCCAGCCGTAGTCCGACGCCGATTCCTCGTCACCGTCGCCCAGGTGCTGGCCGACGAGCGTCGAGGCGGCCGTCGAGTACCCCCAGGCAGGCATGAGCGCCAGCAACATCACGCGCCGACCGATGGCGTAGGCGGCGAGCGTCGGCGTCCCGAGCACGCCCAGGATGAACAGGAAGGGAAAGCGCGCGAAGGTCTGGAGCAGGCGCATCCCCGTCAGCGGCAGCGCCACCCGGATTATCTCCCGGAGCAAGGCCAAATCGAAGTGGGGCCCGCGGACGGACAACTGGATGGCGTAACGCCCCGAGACCAGAAGTCCCACGAAGATGGCCGCCGCGAGCGTGTTGGCGATAGCCGTCCCCCAGGCCGCGCCGGCGATGCCGAGTTCCGGGAACGGCCCCGGGCCGAAGATGAGGAGCCCGTTGAGCGCGACGTTCGTCGGCAGCGTGAGCAGACGGACGTACATGGGCGTGCGGGTGTCCGCGCTCCCGGCCAGCGCCCGCGAGGCGACCATGCTCCAGAACCGCGGTGCCATCGACAACATCACGATAGAGAGGTAGGTCGCGCCGTAGTCGACGGTCGTCGGATCCCCCGAGAGCACGCCCACGAGCGCCGCCGGATAGAGCCACGAGAGGACAGTCAGGGGCAAGGAGATGAGCAGCGCCAGCCACAGCGACTGCTTGACCGCCAGGTTCGCCCGGGCGGGCCGGTCACCGCCCTGGAGCCGGGAGACCACACTGATAGTTCCCGAGGAGATCGCGAGCGAGAGCCCGAAGCCGACGAAGTAGTACTGAAAGCCGAGTTCCAGACCGGCGATGGCGGCGTCGCCCAGCGCGATGCCGACCATCAGGAAGTCCGCGAGCCGGAGGAGGATTCGCAGCCCCCCGGAGACCATCACCGGCGCGGCCAGGTCCGTCGCCTCCGTGGCCTTCCGGCGGTCGACGAGCCCGGCACGGGCCAGCAGCGCCGGGACGGCACGGACGAGTCGGCTCAGAAGCGAGCCGAGCGAGCGGGGAACCATCGACTGGTGGTGAGAACGGGGGCGGCCACTCTACGGTATCAGTTGCTCGCCGTCGTCGTCGTAGACAGCGATAGCTTCGACCGGACAGGCCCGCGCGGCGAACTTCGCGTCGAACTCGGCGTCGTCGGGCACCTCGCGGACGACAACGCCCTCGTCGGTCTCCTCGCCGTCGACGAGGACCGCCTTCCCGGCGTCCTCGTCGCGTTCGAACCCGTCCCACTCCGCGACACACTGGAACATCCCGATGCAGGTGTCCCGGTCGTACTCAATTCGCATACCCGTCGTTCGACGGTGACGGACAAAGGCGTTGTCCTCGGTCGGAGCGGGACAACAGCGCGCCGGCGGCCCCGAAGCGATTCGGCCACGCGAGGACGACAGTTTAAATCGGACCGGGACCCAACCACGGACCAATGGACGTTGCGGACCTGCCGGGCGTGCCCGACTGGCTCCCCGAGCATCTACGCGCCGATGGCATCGAGCAGCTGTATCCACCGCAGGCCGAGGCCGTCGACGCGGGGGTGACCGAGGGCGAGAACATCGTCGCGGCCATCCCCACGGCGAGTGGCAAGACACTCGTCGCCGAGCTGGCGATGCTGTCGGCCGTCGCCCGCGGGGGCACGGCCCTCTACATCGTCCCGCTGCGGGCGCTGGCCAGCGAGAAACAGGCGGAGTTCGAGCAGTTCGAGCAGTACGGGCTCTCCGTGGGCGTCTCGACGGGCAACTACGAGTCCGACGGCGGCTGGCTCGGCGACAAGGACATCGTCGTCGCCACGAGCGAGAAGGTCGACTCGCTGGTTCGAAACGACGCCCCGTGGCTGGAAGACCTGACCTGCGTCGTCAGCGACGAGGTACACCTGGTCGACGACGGGCAGCGGGGCCCGACCCTCGAAGTAACGCTCGCCAAGCTCAGGCGGCTGAACCCGGACTTGCAGACGGTGGCGCTCTCGGCGACCATCGGCAACGCCGACGAGCTCGCCGGCTGGCTCGACGCCGAGCTCGTGGACTCGGACTGGCGGCCCATCGAGCTCCAGAAGGGGGTCCACTACGGGCAGGCCCTGCATCTGGAGGACGGGAGCCAGCAGCGCCTCGCCGTCCAGAACAACGAGAAACCGACCGCCGCCATCGTCCGGGATACCCTGCAGGACGACACCGACGAAGACGGGACCGTCGAGGAGGGCGGCTCGACGCTCGTGTTCGTCAACTCCCGACGGAACGCCGAGGCCGCCGCCGGCCGGCTCGGGAGCACGGTCCGGCCCCACCTGACGGCCGACGAGCGGTCACAGCTCGCTGGCATCGCCGACGAGATACGGGACGTGAGCGACACCGAAACCAGCGACGACCTAGCCGACGCTGTCGAAGACGGCGCCGCGTTCCACCACGCCGGCCTCGCCAGGGGCCACCGCGAACTCGTCGAGCAGGCGTTTCAGGACCGCCTCGTCAAGGTCGTCTGTGCGACGCCGACGCTCGCGGCGGGGGTCAACACGCCCTCCCGGCGCGTCGTCGTCCGGGACTGGCGCCGCTACGACGGCAGCGCGGGCGGGATGGCCCCCCTCTCGGTGCTGGAGGTCCACCAGATGATGGGCCGGGCCGGCCGCCCCGGGCTGGACCCCTACGGCGAAGCGGTGCTCATCGCCAGCAGCCACGACGAGCTGGACGAGCTGTTCGAGCGGTACGTCTGGGCCGACCCCGAACCCGTCCGCTCGAAACTCGCCGCCGAGCCCGCGCTGCGGACACACATCCTCGCGACCGTCTCTTCGGGCTTTGCCCGGTCGCGTAGCGGGCTCCTAGAGTTCCTCGAACAGACCCTCTATGCCAGCCAGACCGACGAGAGCGGGCGGCTGGAGCGGGTGGTCGACGACGTGCTGACGTATCTGGAACGGAACGGGTTTCTGGAAGTCGATAGCGGAGAGCTGGACGCCACGTCGCTCGGCCACACCGTCTCGCGGCTCTACCTGGACCCGATGAGCGCCGCCGAAATCGTCGACGGGCTGGAGTACTGGGCGCGCCACGCGGGCGAGCCCGAGGCGGACGACGAGCCGAGCGCGGAGGACGCGACGGCCGACGGCGCGTTCACCACGGCGAGCGAACTCGCCGAGGACGGGGAGGAAAGCACCGGTATCGACCCCGACGATATCTCGGCGCTCGGGCTCTACCACCTCGTCTCGCGCACGCCGGACATGTACCAGCTCTATCTCCGGTCGGGCGACCGCGAGGAGTACGAGATGGAGCTGTACGAGCGAGAGGCAGAACTCATGGGGCCGACGCCCTCCGAGTTCGAGGACGAGCGCTTCGAGGACTGGCTCTCGGCGCTCAAGACGGCCCGCCTGCTCGAAGACTGGGCCAGCGAGGTCGACGAGGAGACCATCACCGAGCGATACGGGGTCGGGCCGGGCGACATCCGCGGCAAGGTCGAGACGGCCCAGTGGCTGCTCGGGGCCGCCGAGTCACTGGCCGGAGAGGTGGACTCGGACGCCGCCCGGGCCATCAGCGAGGCTCGCATCCGCGTCGAACACGGCGTCCGGGAGGAGCTGGTCGACCTCGCCGGCGTTCGCGGGGTGGGTCGCAAGCGTGCTCGCCGGCTATTCGAGGCCGGCATCTCCGACCGCGCCGAGCTGCGCGACGCCGCGAAACCGGTCGTGTTGGCCGCGCTCCGGGGGCGCCGGAAGACCGCCGAGAACGTCCTGGAGAACGCCGGCCACCGGGACCCGTCGATGGAGGGCGTCGAGCCGGACCCCGACACCGAGGTCCACGCGGAGTCACCCCGCGACGGCGAGGAGGACTACGAGGACGAGCCGGAGGACGACCAGTCCAGCCTGGGGGACTTCTGATGAGGGTCGTCGAGGGGCGGGCCGACATCGACGACGTGGGCGCGTTCGTGGCTGACCTCGACGCCATCGGCGAGGCCCACGGCGTGACGATACAGGCCTTCGACGCCCGCTACGTCGTCGACCGCGCGCACCTGGAACGGGCGGTCGACCTCGCCGCTCGGGCCCGCGAGCGCGGCGAGACCATCGCCGACGACTTCGGGGTCGAGATACTGCTGTACGCCGCCGGCCGCCGCCAGATAAACCGGGCGCTGGAGATGGGCGTCAGCGAGGGGGCGTGTCCGGTCGTGGCGGTCGTCGTGGGGGACGGTGAGGGCGACGAGCAAGCGGCCGCCGCGACCGAGCTACGCGAGCGACTCACCCCGGCCGAGACGCTCGGCGAGTACGACGGCGGGCTGGTTCGGGGCTTTTTCGACGTGAGCGACACCGAACTCGCCGCGACCGAGGGGACACTGGCCGACGCCGTCCGCGAGCGGGTGGCGCTGCTGGTCGTCGAAAAGTAGCTGCGGCCGAGCGACGCCGTTTTCTTCGCGGCATGCCATCGACACACATGGTCGGACAGCGCGGCGACCGAACGCGACAGCGCACAGAGCCGTGACAGCACTCACCGAGCCGCTCGAAATCGGCGGCTGTCGGGTTCCGAACCGCCTCTATCGCGCGCCGGTGCTGGAATGTGCGGGCAACGGCGAGGGCGCGGTCGACACGCTTATCGAGGAACTCGAGCCGACCGCAGCCAGCGGTGTCGGCCTCCTCTTTCAGGGAGCGAGCATCGTCACGCCGACAGGGGGGTGTGCCGCGCCGAACATGACGCGGGTCCACGACCCCGAGTTCGTCGCCGGGCTCGAACGGCTCACGGACACAGTTCATGCACACGAAGGCAAGATATTCCTGCAGCTGGCACACGGCGGCCTGCGCAGCATGGCGACGTGGCACGCCGAGTATCGGGAGCGAAACCCCGACGAGCGCCAGCTGGCCGTCTCGCGGCCGCCGTGGCAACTGCGGGTCCTCGACCGGCTCGGCCTGCTGTCCCTGCGGCCCCACGTGCTCTCGACCGACGAGGTGTACGACCTCGCCGACCAGTTCGGCAGGTGTGCCGGGTACGCCGTCGACGCCGGCTACGACGGTATCCACCTCTCGGCGGCGAACATGAGCCTGATACAGCAGTTCCTGTCGCCGTTTTACAACCGCCGGGACGACGAGTTCGCCGACGGTGTGCGGTTTCTGGAAGCGGTTCACGACGCCGTCCGCGAGCACGCCGGGGACGTGCCCCTGGTGACGAAGGTACCGGCTGAGACTGTCGCGCCAAGTTTCGTTCGAAGGTATATTTCCGGAGAGGGAGCTATCGAGATGGCCGAGCGGCTAGTCGATATCGGCTACGACGCCGTGGTCCCGGTCGAGGTCTCGACGTTCTGGGACATGAGCATCGTCCGTGGCGCGTACCCGGAGCGGGCCTGGGAAGCCGAGGAGTTACGGGACGGCTACGCGGCGGCGTTTGGCGGTCGCTGGCGAGCGCGGGCGGTGGCGTTCCTGAACCGACTACAGGCCCGCCGCTTCGACCGCGAGCCGGGGTGGAACGGCGACCTCTGTCGGCGGGTCCGCGAGCGGGTCGACGTGCCAGTCTTGCTGGAGGGCGGGCTTCGGACCCGGGCCGACTGCGACCGGTCGCTGGGGGCGGGCTCCGGCGAGCCGGCGGTGGACATGGTCGGGATGGCGCGGCCGTTCTACGCTGAACCGCGGCTGGGCGCGCGATTGCTCGCCGGCGAGGACGCGCTGTGTGCGAGCTGTAACAACTGCACGGTCCCGCAGGTGACCGGCGAGCCGGGACGCTGCCGGACGCCGTCGGTGGTCCGGGAGAAAGGGCGGCTCGAAGAAAATGGTGCCTACGAGAGAAACAGGTAGCGACCTACCGTTCGGCCGGCGGCTGTCGGGTGAGTCGTGACAGGACCGTCCGCCCGATGGCGGTCACGCGCTCGTACCCACCGGCGAAGACAACCCAGGCAGCTA
>JBEQBH010000006.1:0-14235 GCA_041639955.1 Halobacteriales archaeon
CACCGCGACTGTGTGTCACCAGTAAGAGCCCGTTCTCCTCCGAGTAGTCATAGGTGAAGTTCGCCTGCGGGACCCCACCCCCGCTGTCCTCGCTGACGACCAGTACGTTGAGACCGACTACCGCCGTCACGACGACTGTCATCCCCACGAGCAGTCCGATGCCGATGGAATCGGACATCGCGCGGTCTCCGTCGGAGCTACGCGGTCCCATAGATACCCACTCGTGGGCACACGAATATAAGACTGTTCGGCCGGGCGCCGCTCAGAGTGGTCGCCCCGGACGGTGACCCGTTCGCGGGCGGGGGTGCGTAACGACAGGCCCCTCAGTCACTCCTCGTGACGACGACGTCGGTATCGGCGAAGGCGTCGGCGAGTTCGCCCGGAAGCGGCTGGTCGGTGACAAACAGGTCAACCGCCGACGGCTCGGCGACCGTGACGAAGCTGCGTTCGCCGAACTTCGAGCTGTCGGCCACCAGGACGACGCGTCTGGCGTTTGCCACCATCGCCCGCTTGACCGCCGCCTCGTCCTCGTCGGGGGTCGACAGCCCCGTGTCGGCCGTGACACCGTTGGTCCCGAGAAAGAGGATGTCGAAGTGCCGCTGGCCGAGAAAGGCCTCGGCGGCCGGGCCGACGCAGGCGTGACTGCGTGACCGCACGGTGCCGCCGGTCAGCTTCACGTCGACGTCAGTGTCGGCAAGCTCCAGGGCCAGCTCGGGCATGTTCGTCACGCCGACGTAGCCGTCGTCCGGCGCGGCTCGCGCGACCTCCATCGTGGTCGTCCCGGCGTCGAAACACGCGACATGGCCGTCGCGTATCTCCTCGCTCGCGCGGGCCGCGATGGCCTGTTTTACCTCCAGTCGGTCGACTTCCCGCTGGTCGTAGGACCGCTCGCGGCCCACCGACGAAACGGGGACCGCACCGCCGTGGGAGCGCTCGATGCGCCCTTCCGCCTCGAGGTCTTGGAGGTCGCGGCGGATAGTGGCTTTCGAGAACTCGAGTTCCTCGGCCAGCGTCGCGACCGAGCAGCCGTCCTGTTCGGTCACCAGCTGGACGATAGTGCGCTTGCGCTCGGCGGGGAGCATCTACGCGAACATCGGTCCCGCCGGACTTAGCAGTTCCGCCCGGCTCTGTTTGTTTCTGCACGAAGGGGCCTGGTGGGGCGGCTACAACTCGTCTACGATGGCCTCAGTGACCGCTTCGGTACCGGCTTCTCCGCCCAGGTCGGGGGTCTTCGGGCCGGATTCGAGGACGGCCTCGACGGCTGCCCGCACCCGGTCGCCCTCCTCGTCGTGGCCCAGGTGGTCGAGCAACATCGCGGCCGAGAGAACCATCGCCGATGGGTTCGCGATTCCCTCGCCGGCGATGTCAGGGGCCGACCCGTGGACCGGTTCGAACAGGGCGTTGTCCTCGCCGACGTTGGCCGAGGGCAGGAGGCCGAGACCGCCGACGAGCCCGGCGGCGAGGTCCGAGAGCACGTCGCCGGCCAGGTTCGGGCAGATGATGACGTCGTACTCCTCGGGCGTCATGACCAGGTGCATCGCCAGCGCGTCCATCAGCGCGGTGTCGTAGTCGGCGTCCCGGCTGTCACCGACGGCGCTCGCCGCATCGAGGAACAGACCGTCCGTCTCGCGCATGACGTTTGCCTTGTGGGCGATGGTCACGTCGTCGTAGTCGTTCTGTTTCGCGTAGTCGAACCCGAACTCGGCGATTTTCGCGGACGCGTCCTCGGTGATGACGCGGGTCAGCGTCCGCACGCCCTCGGTTATCTCACTCTCGATACCCGAGTAGACGCCCTCGGTGTTCTCCCGGATGAAGACGATGTCCGTGTCGGGCTGGACGGCGTCGAGGCCGGGGTACGACCGGGCGGGCCGGACGTTGGCGAAAGCGCCGACGACCTCCCGAAGCGGGAGGATGACGTCGGCGGCCGTCTCGCCGGCCGCGCCAAACAGCGTCGCGTCGGCGTCGGCGGCGATATCGCGTGTCGCCTGTGGGAGCGCCTCGCCGGTTTCGGCTTTGACGGCGTCGCCCGCGTCGGCCTCGACGAAGTCGAAGTCGACTGTCTCTATCGCTTCGAGCACGTCGACGGCGGCGGGCGTGACCTCCTGCCCGATGCCGTCGCCGGGGATGACCGCAATCTCGTGTGTCATGTCCGTCGAGAGGCGGGGGGCCGGTGAAAATCGTTCGGTTTGCCGCGGGTTACCCCGCTCTCGCCAGCGCCACGCCCATGTCGTGTTCGATAAAGAGGACGACAGCGAGCGCCCCCAGTCCGGCGGCCGCGGGGTCGACACCGCCCAGTCCGACCGTCGCGAGTAGCCCGCCGAACTGCTCGCCCTCGAGGACGAGCATGAGCCACGCTGTCGCACCCGCGGCTTCGACGACACTGAGCCAGACGGTCCCGAGGTCGACGACCGACTCGAAGGGGCCGACCCCGCGCAAGACGTTGTCCTCGATGGTGTGTTGGGGAACCAGCAACACAGTAAACAAGGCGCCGGCGACGAGAATACCGTCGACGCCGCCCAGTCGCTCCGCGACGCCGAGCCACAGCATCCACAGCAGCGCTTCGGCGACGGCCGTTGCGATAACCTGTCGTCCGGGGAGTACCGCGACCGAGAGCCCGTTGACCGTCGCGTCGGTGAGGACGTGTTCGAACACCAACCCGAGGCTGAGGACCCCGAACCCGACGGCGGAGGCGGACGAGATGAGCGGCTCGCCCCGGGCGAGAGTCACCCAGAGTCCGAGGGCGACCGTCTGTACCAGTGTGAATCCGACCATCAGAAGTGTCTGCCCGGTCACGCGAACGCCTGCAAGCGGCGAGCGCCCGCCTGAGTCGATGGTGGCCATACCGTCCCCTGGCGGGTTGGTAAGGATAGTTACGGCCCGCTTACGTCTGCTGCGCTCACCGAAAACGCGGCCGCGTCAGTCGTCCGATTCGACGTACGGCAGCCCTTCGACCGTCCGCTCGACCTTGCTCATGTTCGAGTACATCAGCTGGGTCGTGTCCCAGATACCCTCGACGAGGGCCTCCTGCATCGCGTCGTCGATGTCGACGTCGACGGTGGTGTCGCCGTAGGTCACCGTCTCGGCTTCCACGTCGATCTCGATGTCGCCGTCGGGGTTCGCCTCGATCCACTCCTGGATTTCGCTGACGGTCTCGTAGTCAGTCGTCGCCGCGGGAATACCGAGCGACTTGCAGTTGTCCGCGAAAATCTCGGCGAAGGACTCGCCGATGACGCCGTCGATACCCCACCGCATCATGGCCTGGGGGGCGTGTTCGCGGGAGGAGCCACAGCCGAAGTTCTTGTTGGTGACGGCGATGTTAGCGCCCTCGTAGACGTTCAGCGGGTGGTCGTTGAACTCGCCGTCGTCGCCCCGGCGGGCGTCGTAGAAGAGGTAGTCCGCCATGTTGTCGAACGTGACCTCCTTCATGAACCGCGCCGGGAGAATCTGGTCGGTGTCGATGTCGTCGCCCGGGATGGGGACGCCGGTTCCCGACACGTCCGTGATGTGCTGGTCGTCGTCCGCCATCAGTCGGCCACCTCCGAGACGTCGTCGGCCGTAACCGCGTCGGCCTGCCCGTCGTCGAAGTAGCTTCGCACGTCAGTGACCTCGCCCTCGACGGCGGCGGCGGCGACCATCGCCGGGGACATCAGGACGGTGCGGCCGTCCTTGGAGCCCTGCCGGCCGATGAAGTTCCGGTTCGAGGAGGAGGCACAGACCTCGTCGCCCTCCAGGGCGTCGTCGTTCATTGCCAGACACATCGAACAGCCGGCCCGTCGCCACTGGAAGCCGGCGTCGATGAAGACCTCGTCGAGCCCGCGGGCCTCACACTGCTCGCGGACCGTCTCGGAGCCCGGGACCGCGAGGGCGCGCACGTCCTCGTCGACCGTGTTGCCCTCCAGTATCTCCGCGGCGACCTCGAAGTCGCTCACGCGGCCGTTCGTACAGGTGCCCAGGAAGGCGACGTCGACGTCGTAACCGAGCATCGACTCGCCCGGGGACAGTTCCATGTGGTCCAGGGCCTGCTGTGCGGCCTCCTGCTCGGAGCGGCCCTCGAAGTCGTCGGGGCTCGGAATCGGCTCCGAGACCTCGACGACCTGCCCGGGGTTGATACCCCAGGTGACGAGCGGGTCCAGCCCGTCGACGTCGATGGTGACCTCGTCGTCGTAGACGGCGTCCTCGCCCGAGGAGATGGTCTCCCAGTACTCCTTGAGTTCCTCGTACTCCTCGCCCTCGGGGACGTACTCCCGTCCCTCCAGGTAGTCGTAGGTCGTCTGGTCGGGGTTGATGTAGCCGGCGCGGGCGCCGCCCTCGATGGACATGTTACAGACCGCCAGCCGGCCCTCCATGTCGAGTTCCTCGATGGCGGGGCCGCCGTACTCGTAGACGTGGCCGACGCCGCCGTCGACGCCCAGGTCCTTGATTATCTTGAGGATGATGTCCTTCGCGTAGACGCCCTCACCGAGGCTCCCCTCGACGTTGATGCGCCGGACCTTCTGCTTCTCGGCGGCGATACAGCCCGTCGCCAGCACGTCCCGAATCTGGGAGGTGCCGATGCCGACGCCGATAGAGCCGAAGGCGCCGTGGGTGGCAGTGTGGGAGTCACCGCAGGCGACCGTCATCCCGGGCTGGGACAGGCCCAGTTCCGGGGCGACGACGTGGGTGATACCCTGCTTGCCCGACTCGAAGCCGAAGAACGTGATGCCGTTCTCGGAGACGTTGCGCTCCAGCGCGGAGAGCATCTCCTCGGACTGCTGGTCGGCCAGCGGCCGCTCGCGCTTCTCGGCTTCCGTGGGCGCGATGTGGTCGGTCGTCGCGAACGTCCGTTCGGGGTAGGCGACGTCGATCTCCCGCTCCCGGAGCATGCCAAAGGCCTGTGGGCTCGTCACCTCGTGGACGAGGTGCAGGCCGATGAACAGCTGGTCCTGACCGTTGGGCAGTTCCGCGACTTTGTGCTTCTCCCATACCGTGTCGTACAGTGTGTTTTCGCTCATACAGTCTCGTCTCTTCGTTCCGCACCACGCTCGCAGGCGCGGTCTCCGCCGTCGTCTACGGCCGTCGTCTCGTCGGCGTTCGTGTGTGGCTCCGCGTGGGCCGCGTCTCGCAGCTGTGCCGTCATCTCAGTCGTCCGCCGGGGCTTCTTCGGCCTGCTGCTCGTCGCCCCACGAGAACAGCGAGCGCAGTTCGGCGCCCACCTGTTCTATCTCGTGGTCCTGCTCGGCCTGTCGGTACTGCTTGTAGCTGGGCCGGTTGGCCTGGTTCTCAGTGATCCACTCGCGGGCGAACTCGCCCTGCTGAATCTCCTCTAGGATGTCCTCCATCCCCTCGCGGTTGATGACTTCCTCGCCGCGGGTGAGCCCGCCGTATTCGGCGGTGTCCGAGACCGAGTTCCACATCTCCATGTGGCCGCCCTCGTACATCAGGTCCACGATGAGCTTGAGCTCGTTGAGACACTCGAAGTAGGCCATCTCCGGGGAGTAGCCCGCGTCAACGAGGGTCTCGAAGCCGACTTTCACCATCTCGGTGACGCCGCCACACAGCACCGCCTGCTCGCCGAAGAGGTCGGTCTCGACCTCTTCCTGGAACGTCGTCTCAATGACGCCCGCTCGCGTGCAGCCGATGGCCTTGGCGTAGGAGAGCGCGCCCGCCTTCGCGTCGCCGGTGGCGTCCTGGTACACCGCGATGAGACCGGGGGTGCCCTCGCCGCGGTCGTAGGTCCGGCGGACCAGGTGGCCCGGGGACTTGGGGGCGACCATCGTCACGTCGACGCCCTCCTGGGGCTCTATCTGGCCGTAGTGGATGTTGAACCCGTGGGCGAACTGCAGCGTGTCGCCGGGTTCGAGCCCGTCCTCGATAGCCTCGTAGACCGCGGGCTGGACCGTGTCGGGGACCAGCATGACGACGCGGTCGGCCTCGGCGGCCGCCGTGTCGGGCGTCTTGACGGTCAGCCCCGACGCTTTGGCGTCCTCGCGCGAGGCGGACCCCTTTCGGAGGCCGACGATGACGTCGACACCGGAGTCGTGGAGGTTCAGCGCGTGGGCGTGGCCCTGTGAGCCGTATCCCAGGACGGCTACCGTCTCGTCGGTTACGTGCGATACGTCGGCGTCGTCGTCGTAGTAGACTGTTGTGTCGAGTTCGTCAGTCATGTTTCTCCAGTGTCTTGGGGCCTCGTTCCAGCGCGGCGGCCCCGGTCCGCACGACTTCCTGCACGTCGAACTGCTTGAACGCCTCGACGGCGGCGTCGATCTTCTGCTTGCTGCCCGTTATCTCGACGGTCACCGAGTCCCGGGAGGCGTCGATCGCCTGGCCGTCGTACATGTCCGCCACGGCGTTGACGTCGTCCGGCTTCTCCCCGCCGACCTTGATGAGAGCCAGTTCCCGGCGAACCGAGGCCGTCTCCAGTTCCGTCACCTCGATGACCGGCACGAGCTTCCGGAGCTGCTTTTTCGCCTGGTCGATACCGGGCTCGGGCTCCTCGATGAGGATGGTCATCCGGGCCGTGTCGTCATCGACCGTCGGCCCGACGGTCAGGCTTTCGATGTTGAACTGCCGGCGGCTAAACAGCGCCGAGACCTCCGATAGCACGCCTGGCTTGTGCTTGACGAGCGCCGACAGGACGGCCTGTCGGGGCTCGTGAGTCACTTCCGCTTCGGGGTCGACGCGGATACCTTGGGAGTTCCGTCGACCCTCGGGCTGCATCCGGTCGTGTGGCGAGGGGCCGGGCATTCCACCAGTCATTAGAGTTCCTCCAGGTGTTCTTCCCGCAGTGCGAACTTCCCGTTGTCACCGCCGCTTGGCACCATCGGGAAGACGTTCTCCCCGGGGTCTATGTGGGCGTCGATGACGCTCGGGCCGTCGTACTCGCGGGCCGCCTGAATCGTCTCCTCGACGTTCTCCTCGGCTTCGAGCGTGAACCCGCGGGCGCCGAAGGCCTCGGCGAGCTTGTCGAACTGCGGAATCCACGGGTACTCGGAGGCCATCCGTCGACCCTCGTAGAAGCCGTCCTGCCACTGGCGGACCATCCCGACCGCCTCGTTGTTCAGGACGACGTAGGTGATATCGAGCTGTTCGCGGACCGCGACCGAGAGGCCCTGCACCGTCATCAGGAACGAGCCGTCGCCGTCGAAACAGACGACCTCCTGGTCCGGTGCGGCCAGTTTCGCGCCGATGGCCGCGGGGACACCATAGCCCATCGTCCCGAGGCCGTGGGAAGAGACCCAGGTGCGGGGCTCGGTGTACTCCCAGAACTGGGAGGCCCACATCTGATGTTGGCCGACGCCGGTACAGACGATGGTGTCGTCCGGCGTCAGGTCCGAGAAGGTCTCGACGACGTACTGGGGTTTCAGCGGCTCGTCGTCGGGCATGTCGTAGGTCATCGGGTACTCGTCTTTCCAGGTCTGGCACTGCTCGCGCCACTCGTCGGCGTCGGGGGCGCGTGGCATCGCGTCGAACAGCTGGCGCAGCACCTCCCGTGCGTCCCCGACGAGCGGGTAGTCCGCGTAGATGTTCTTGCTTATCTCCGCGGGGTCGATGTCGACGTGGATGACCTCCGCGTCGGGGGCAAAGGAGTCGACGCCGCCGGTCAGGCGGTCGTCGAAGCGGGTGCCGATGGCAAGCAGGCAGTCCGTGTTCGAGATGGCCATGTTGGCGTAACCGGTGCCGTGCATGCCGGCCCACTCCAGGGAGAGCTCGTGGTCCTCCGGGAAGGAGCCGATGCCGGGCATCGTCGTGATGACCGGGACCTCGTACTCCGTGGCGAACTCCCGCAGCGCCGACGAGGCGTCGGCCTTGATGACGCCGCCGCCCGCGAGGATGACCGGTCGGTCCGCGGCCGCGAAGGCCTCGGCGGCCTCCTGGACGGCCTCGTCGTCGGCCTCCTCGGGGACGTCGTACGTGTCCGGCGTCGTCGCCTCGCCGGGTTCGACATCGGTCTCGCCCTGCGTGATGTCTTTGGGTAGGTCGACGAGAGTCGGTCCCTGACGGCCGGCGTCAGCCAGCGCGAAGGCCTCGCCGACGTTGTCACCGACGGTGTCGGCGTCGGACGCGAAGTAGCTCTCTTTGGTGACCGGCTGCGTGATACCCACCGTGTCGGTCTCCTGGAACGCGTCGTTGCCGACGAAATCCGTGGGGACCTGTCCGGTGAGGGCTATCATCGGGTCCGAATCCATGTTAGCGTCGGCGATACCGGTGACGAGGTTCGTCGCGCCCGGGCCTGAGGTCGCAAAACAGACGCCGGGCTTGCCGCTGACGATACCGAAGGCGTCGGCGGCGTGGGAGGCCCCCTGCTCGTGGGCCATCGTCACGTGGTTCAGGTCGGAGTCGTACAGCGCGTCGTAGACTGGCATGATAGCGCCGCCCTGCACGCCGAAGATGTACTCCGCGCCGGCGTTTTCAAGGGCGCGGACGACGGACTCGGCGCCGGTGGTGACCGGTGCCGGTTCCGCGTCCGCGTCAGCGGGCTGTTCGTCCGTCGTGTCGTCTTCCGCTGGCGGTGCGTGTTCGCTCATAAGTTCCCTCCGTCGCTTGTCGGTCGGAACGTCGAATCTGTGTGTGCTGTGTGCATAGCTGGGGTGTCTGGTGGCTGTTGGATAGTCGGTACGGGCCGTGACGGAAGTGGGTGATGTGGGGCTATACCGCCCCTACAATACCGACATGGCGGAGAAGAAGCGCACCGCTGGCGATCGGACGACCCGAACTGCCGGTGTGCGCCGTCATCGTACCCTGAGGGTGTCTGCGATAGGTAATAAACGTTCTGTGATAGGCCGTGGCGAACGCCGGGTACAGCGCGGAGTGGGCGTGGCTGTCGGTACGTCGCGGCGACCGAACCCGAGGTCATGGGCCTACGCCCGGACCTCCTCGCTCTCCTCTTCGACGCCGACTTCGCGGGCGAACCGTTCGAGTTCGCTCATGGTGACCTGCTGTTTCTCCGCGCCGAACTCCTTGACGCGTCGGGTCACCTCCCGTACTTCGGCGTCGGTCGGGGCGTAGCCCGCATCGACCAGGCGCTCCCGCACCGAGTGTGCGCCGGTATGTTTGCCAAGCACCAGTTCGCGCTCGGCGCCGACCATCTCGGGGGTCATGACGCCGGGTTCGAACGTGTCGGAGTTCTCGATGACGCCCGCGGCGTGGATGCCGCTCTCGTGGGAGAAGGCGTTCCGGCCGACGATAGGCTTGTTGGCCGGCACCGGAATGTCCGACTTCTCCTCGACTAAACGGGACAGCTCCGTGATACGGGTCGTATCGATGCCCGTGTTCACGTCGTAGAGCGATTCCAGCGCCATCACGACCTCCTCGTAGGCCGCGTTGCCCGCCCGTTCGCCGATACCGTTGACGGACACCTGCGACTGGCTTGCCCCCGCCTCGAACCCGGAAATCGCGTTCGCCGAGGCGAAGCCGAAGTCGTCGTGCGTGTGGACGTCGATTCTCGCGTCCGTGTGCGCGTCGACGATTTCGATGAGGTCGTAGAACCGCCGCGGCGTGGCGACCCCACAGGTGTCGGGGATGTTAATCCAGTCCGCCCCCGCGTCCGATGTCGCCTCGATGACCTCGATGAGGAACTCCTCCGAGGTGCGGGTGGCGTCCATCGGCGAGAACATGCACTCGGCGCCCGCCTCCGTGATGCGCTCGACGGACTCGACGGCCGAGTCCAGCGCCTCCTGGCGGGTCGCGTGCATGGAGTCTTGTAACTGTACGTCGGACGTCGAGACGAAGGTGTGGACCATGTCCACACCCGAGTCCAGGGCCGCCTCGATATCCTTCTCGACCACACGCGCCAGCCCGCACGTCGTCACGTGCGTGGACTCGGCGATGTCACGGACCGCCTCGAACTCCGCGTCGGAGTTGACGGGGAATCCGGCCTCGATGACGTGGGTACCCATCTCGTCGAGTACAGCCGCTATCTCGCGTTTGTCCTCGTAGTTGAACGAAGTGCGTGGTGACTGCTCACCATCGCGCAGCGTGGTGTCGAAAATGCGTGCGTCTGTTATCTCAGACGTGGAATCCAGTGTGCCCTGGAAGAACTCGATCCGCCGGAGATCCCGACGTGCCCTCGTTGTTGGACATAAGCAGGTGTTAGTGGACCCTTCCTGTACTTATAGTTGTTCATCGGTAGGACGGGGCGGTCGTTGTCCGCCCCGCCTCTGCAAGCAGCAGATATTATCCAGTACGCCACATTGGTTGGCCTGATGACAGTAGAGTTCACTGCGGACGATGAGGGGAAGACGGTCGTCGATGCGGGCGAGACGACACTCGGCCGCGTGACCGAGGTTGGAACCGAGACGGTATCGGTCGACCCTGACCCCAGCCTCGCCGATTCGCTCCTGTCCGACCTCGGCTGGGGGAGTGCGACCGACGAGGCGTACACGGTTCATCAGGACGCCGTCGACACGAAAACCGACGAGAAAATCTACCTCCAAGGGAAGATATAGCGGCTGTCAGCACACGCCAGTCGTCAGACGCGGGGAGAGGCTTTTTGCTGGTCGCACGCATGCACACGGAGTATGAGTGAGTTCGAGGGACTGGACCTGCAGGCAGTGGAGGACCAGATGGCGGCCGACGAGGAGACCGGCGGGAGCCACCGGGTCGTCCTCGGGGTGCTCGACGGCACGACGGACGACGCGGAGTGGGTCGCTGCCATCGAGGACGGACAGGTCCTCGTGTTGAACGTCGAGGGCGACCTGAACGAGCACGCGTCGGGCTTTGCCCGCCCGGTCAAGGACGCGGGGGGCGACCTGATGCATTTCCGTGGCTTTCTCATCGTCACGCCGGCGGGCGTCACCATCGACAAGAGCCGGCTGAACACCTGAGCGGCCGGTGACCCGCGGCGCCGTCACCCACTGACCAGCGTGACGTAGTGACCGTCCGGGTCACGGATCCGAACGCCCGCTTCGACTGACGTGACCGAGAGCGCGTCGTCGGCCACCTCGCGGGCGACGGCTCCGGGGTCGTCGGCAGCGACGCCGAAATCCACGTGGACACCGCCCCGCGCGTCGGCGATACCCAGCCGCGGCGACCACAGTTCGAGGTCGAACTCGCCGGTGGTGAGCCGGACCCGGCCGTCGTCACGGCTGTCGTCGGCGATGTCGAACCCCAGCCGCTCGTAGAACCCGACCGCGACGCCCAGTCTTTCGACCTCCAGGACGAGTTCGAACAGACCGCCGACGCCGGTTTCGTCGGCTGATGCTTCTCGCTCACCGAGTTCCACGCAGTTGCCCTCGGGGTCGTAGAAGTACAGCGAGCGGGCGTCGCCGAACGTGTACTCGACGAGTTCGAAGCGCTCGTCCAGCCGGTCGTACCAGTCGTCGTACTCGCGCTCGGGCACTGTCAGCGCGTAGTGGGTGTGGAGGCCGCCGCGGGGGACCGGACCGGGCGCACGCAGACGGACCTCCGTCTCGCCGGCGGCGAGGACGGCCTCGCCCTCGCTCGACTCGACCGTCTCGAGCTCGAGGAATGCGTCGTAGAAGGCGGTCAGGCGGTCGGGGTACTTAGACTCTAGCGTGAGCCACTCCGGGGAGGAGAGCATGGGTCCCGGTTGGTCGCCGACCGTCAAAACTGTCGGCCCGACACCGACCGGCCCGCGTCGGTCCGGTAGACTGCGCTCTGTACGGGCCGGCGGCGCCCGTTAGTTAGACCCTTTATCCTTACCTGGGCCGTACCACTGGGTATGCCAATGAAAGGAGACGGCGCGGCGACGGACTGGGCGGAGACGAACCGCTGGGACCGGGGCGCGAGCTGGCTCGCGTACCCCGACGAGATGATGCAGCGGGCGAGCCACGTTCTGGAGACCGACGCGGGCGCCATCGTCGTCGACCCGGTCGACGCCGAGGGCGTCGACGACCTCTTTGCCGAGTTCGGTGAGGTAGCCGGCGTCGCCATCCTGCTGGACCGACACAAGCGCGACTCGGCGGCCATCGCGAACCGCCACGACGCTCCCGTTTACATCCCGGAGGCCCTCGCCGGCGTGGAGGAGGATATCGATGCCCCCACCGAGCGGGTCCACCGGCAGATTCCGGGCACGGACTACGGCATCCACGGGCTCACGAGCAACGCCTTCTGGCAGGAAGCGGCGCTGTACGGCGACGAAGACGACACGCTCGTGGTCCCGGAAGCTGTGGGGACGGCGGACTACTTCCTCGCCGGTAGCGAGCGGCTCGGCGTCCACCCGATGCTCCGGTTGCTGCCGCCGACGAAACTGAACCGCCTCGACCCGGAGCGGCTGCTCGTGGGTCACGGCCACGGCATCATGAACGACGCCAGCGGGACCCTCGCCGACGCGCTCCGCGGGTCTCGGGGACGGACGCCGGGGCTGTACCTGAAGAATCTGAAGTCGTTCGTCATGGGGTAGCCGTCGCGCCTGCTCCGGAATCGGCGACGGGATTATACGAACACCGGCCGAATGTCGGTCGTGGTGTACGTTACACGCGGTCTCGTCGAAACGTTGCTGCGGATGGCCCGGGAGGCCGAGCCCGACGACGTGACTATCTCGTTGGCGGTCACCAGAGCCGCTGAACTTCCCGAGGCCGACTTGGACCCGGAGACGCCGGTGTTTACCGACTTCTACCTCCCGTCGGCCGGGGGGTCGGTCAACGCCGTCTTCGGGATGGACCTAGGGACGCCAGCCGGCCAGACACAGGGCCGCTTTGTCTCCCATCCCGGCGGTCACATGGGCGTCAGCAAGCTCGACGACCTCCACGAGGTCGTCTTCGTCGGGATTCCGCCCTGGGAGACCGACAGCTTCGGCGCGTTCGACCGGGCGGGCCGGACGGTCGATGTCGAGATTCTCGATATCGAACCGCCCGAGGAGTCGCTCGCGTAACTAGTCGAGATAGCCCAGGTCCCGAAGCTGGTCGGTGATATCCTGGAACTGCGCTTCCGTCAGCTCACCCTCGCGCTGGTGTTCGACGACGATACTGCGCAACAGGAAGCGCACGAGGTCCGACGTACTGGAGAAGCTCGTCCCCTCGATGGTCTCCTCGACGCGCTCTGCGAGGTCTTTCGGTATCGAGACCGTGGTGTAATCGGCCATATCTCAGCCATGCTACGGGGCCGGAAAACGATTGTGTCACGCCGGCAGCGACGGCGGGGCCGCTAGCGAGGGTCGTCTGCCTCGGTGTCGAAGTGGCCGGCGGTCGCCGTGCTGGTCGGTGAGAACATCAGCTGCGCGTCGTCGGTGGAACGGCTGCCGAACTCGGGTGTGGGATACGATTCGTCGTCGGTCGGTGTCGTGATTGTGGTTGTCATCCGGGTGGACGTGTTGGGTTGCTGCGGTGGTCGTCGGTCGAGGCGTTGGGCCGTGGCGCGCGAAGCTTGCGTACAAGCATGATGTACCACCTGCTTTCACTCCATCTATAATAAAAGTTCATGATTTACAGGCAAACTCGACGCTCCCCGGACGGAGAGAGCCTCACACAACCAGCTGCTGGTCGTAGTCGGTGAGGTTCTCGTAGCCGTCCTCGGTGACGACGGCGATGTCTTCGATGCGGACGCCGCCGACCTCGGGGTCGTACAGCCCCGGCTCGATGGTGACGACGTGGCCCGGCTCAAGCTCGCCGCCAGCGGGCGACAGTCGGGGGAGTTCGTGGACGTCCAGCCCGACACCGTGGCCCGTCGAGTGGATGAACCCGGTCTCGGTGCGGTCGTCACTCCGCAGCGTCGCCAACCCGGCGTCCTCGTAGACGTCACAGACGGCAGTATGCACCGCCTCGCCCGTGGCGCCGGGTTCCAGCGCCTCGAAGGCGGCCGCTTTCGCCCGCGCGGTCAGGTCGTACCACTCGCGGACCGTCTCGCCTGGCTCGCCCACGCAGAACGTCCGGGTCATGTCGGCGTGGTACTTCGTCGCCTTGCTCTGGGGGAAGATGTCGATGATAATCGGCTCGCCGGCGGTGAGCGGCCCGCTCCCGCGGTCGTGTGGGTCGGCGGCGTCGGCTCCGCAGGCGACGATTGTCTCGTCGAGCGAACAGCCGTGGCGAAGCAGCGTCACCTCTATCTCCTCTTTGAGACGCTCGCTGGTGAGTGGCTCGCCCTCGTGGGTGAGTTGGCCGTCGTCGGCCACCGCCGCATCGGAGAGCAGGGCCTCCGCCGCGGCCATCGACGCTTCGTTGGCTCGCTGGGCAGCCCGGACGTGGTCGATTTCCTCGTCGGTCTTGGTCGCGCGAATCTCCGTTATCGTCCCGTCGGTGTCGGGTGCCACCTCGACGCCGCGCTCGCGGAGGCCGTCGGCGGTCCGCAGCGGGAACCGCG
>JBEQBH010000007.1:0-13237 GCA_041639955.1 Halobacteriales archaeon
GACATGGCGCGGTTCTACGCCTGTATGGCAAACGGCGGCGAGCTCGACGGGACCCGGCTGCTGGACGAACCGACGGTCGACCTGGCGACGGAGACCCACGCGGAGACCGAGTCGGACGGCACCCTCTCTCGGCCGGCCCGGTACGGGCTGGGGTTCTGGACCGGCGGGCTGGCAAACGACATGTTCGGCTCGCTCAGCCGCGAGCGGATGTTCGGCCACGCCGGCCTCGGTAGCGTCTTCGGCTGGGGCGACCCGGAACTGGGCGTCGGGTTCGCCTACGTCACCAACGGCATCCGGGAGGAGTCGTGGGAGCACGCGGCCCGGGTCGCCGGCATGTCCGACGCCGTCCGGCTGGCACTGCTGGAGTAGCCCGTAAGCACCGCCGATAGCGGGTTTCGGTGGGGAAAGACAATACTTACGTCGGAGCCAGTCAGGCCTTGAGGTATGACAGAGACAGTGCTGCTCGTGGGTGGCGGCGGCCGTGAACACGCCGTCGCGCGCGCTCTCGCCGACTCCGACGCGGAGCTGTACGCCTGTGCGGGCAACCGGAACCCCGGTATCGTCGACCTGGCCATCGGGTTCGAGACGCTGGAGACGACCAACCCACAGGCCGTCACCGAGTACGCCGAGGACATCGGCGCCACGCTCGCCGTCGTCGGCCCGGAGGCCCCACTGGCGGCCGGCGTCGCCGACGCCCTAGACGATGCCGGCGTCTACGCCTTCGGCCCCCAGGAAGAGGAGGCCCGCATCGAGACGGACAAGGCCTTCCAGCGCCGGTTCATGGCCGAACACGACATCCCCGGCTGCCCCGACTTCGAGACGTTCGACGACATGGACGCGGCCTGTGAGTACATCGACGAGTACGACGGCGACCTGGCCGTCAAGCCCGCCGGCCTCACCGGCGGCAAGGGTGTCCGCGTCATCGGCGACCAGTGCACTGCCGAGGAGGCAAAGGAGTACCTCCGCGACTCGGACTACGACCGCGTCGTCCTCGAGGAGCGCCTCGTCGGCGAGGAGTTCACCGTGCAGGCCTTTGTCGCCAACGGCCAGCTTCGTGTGACCCCCGCCGTCCAGGACCACAAGCGCGCCTACGAGGGCGACGAGGGGCCAAACACCGGCGGGATGGGGAGCTACTCCGACGCCAGCCTGGAGCTGCCCTTTATGACAGAAGACGACTACGACGCCGCCGTCGACGTGCTCCGCGCGACCGTCGATGCCCTGGACGGCTACAAGGGCGTGCTGTACGGCCAGTTCATGCTGACCGAGACCGGCCCCCGCGTCGTGGAGTTCAACGCCCGCTTTGGCGACCCCGAGGCGATGAACACCCTCCCCGTTCTCAACACCGACTTCCTCGACGTGCTCGTGGCCGCCCGCGAGGAGCGCTCGATTCCGCAGCTGTCCTTCCAGCCCAAAGCGACGGTCTGTAAGTACGCCGTCCCCGACGGCTACCCGACCGACCCCGAGGCCGGCGCGAAGGTGACGATAAACGCGGAGAACGCCGGCGACGCGCTGCTGTACTACGCCTCCGTCGACGACCGCGAGGACGGCATCTACACGACGACCTCGCGCTCGTACGCCGTGGTCGGTATCGCAGACACCGTCACCGAGGCCGAGGCCATCGCCGAGGGTGCCCTGGAACGGGCCGGGACCGAGGGGCTGCGCGTGCGCCACGATATCGGCAAACCCGACCTCGTCCAGCAGCGCATCGACCACATGGCCGATATCCGGGACACCCAGTAGCTCGTTTTCCGCGTTCGCCATCTGCCGGCGGCTCCCGGCGCACTCCGGTAGGACATCGGCACAGCCCTGACAGCGGCCGGCGTCGTGACAGCAAACGGCGGCCTGCCTTTGCAGGGCGGGGACCAGCGGCGTCTAGCGGGGCGTTCAAGACAGTTGCCGTTGTACCAGCGGGCGTGAGCGACGCGACAGAGCCAGACGGCGAGACGGAACGACGACACGACCGGCTGGATCGGGTCGCGACGCCCGGCCCGCGCAACTCGCTGTTCCCGTGGCCGGATGGGAAAGGACGGCTGCGGGTGATGGTGAACTACGTCGTCATCCTCGTCTGTCGTATCTCACCGAGTCTCCGGCTCAAGAACTGGCTCCTGGGTCGTCTCGGCGTCACTGTGGGTGAGGGCGTCGCCTGGGGGCTCGAATCGACGCCGGACGTGTTCTGGCCCGAACGCATCACCGTCGGGGCCGACGCGATAATCGGCTACGACGCGACGCTGCTCTGTCACGAGTTCTTACAGGACGAGTACCGCACCGGCGACGTGGTCGTCGGCGAGCGGGCGATGATAGGCGCGGGCGCTGTCGTCCTGCCAGGGGTCGAAATCGGTGCGGACGCCCAGGTCGCGGCGAACTCGCTGGTCGTCGAGGACGTCCCGCCCGAAACCACGGTTGCGGGGGTCCCGGCGGAACCGGTCAGCGGCGACTAGTCCCGCACGCGGACGATACCGCTGCGCATCACCTGCTGGTTCGGGATGATGTGTTCTCGCCCGTCGCTCTCGACGTGCGTGACGAACATGTCCACTTCCTGGACGATACCCTGTTGGTCGCCGATGACGACCTCGTCGCCGATGCTGTAGGGCTCGGTGAGCAGCAGGTAGAGGCCGGCGGCGGCGGCCGCGAGCAGGTCCTTCAGCGCCAGCCCGGTGAGGAAGACGAGCCCGAAGGAGTACGCCGCAAGCAGGATGAGCAGGGCAAGCGTCGCGACCCCGAGCTGGCCCAGCGCGATGAGCACCGCGAGATAGAAGATACTGTACTTGACGAGTTCGGGGAGGACCGTCGCCTCGGGTAGCTTGACGCTCCGTAGGTGTTCGGAGACGACGAGCTTCGCCTTGTCGCCGGCGATGAGACCGATGATGAGGGCGAAGACGGCGATAAAGAAGTTCGGGAGGAAAGCGGTAAAGCGGGTCCAGTACGCCTGCGGCTGGACGAGCTGGGCGATGTTCAGGGCGACAGTGATGGCGATGATGTAGACGAACAGCGCGGCCAGATTCGAGACGATACCGACCGTCGAGGTCCCCAGGCTCCGGGCTGTCCGCTCGAACGGCGTCCCCTCGACGGCCTCGGGGACGCCCATCTCCTCCATGAGCTGTCGGGCCGCTCGCCAGACGACGAAACCGGCGAGCAGGCCGACACCCAGGACGATAAGCGAGACGACGAAGGTCCCCTGCGGGGAAAACAGCGTCCGGATAATCTCCGGCCAGTCGGCTACGGACTGCATTGTCAGTACTCCTCGGGGTCTATCTCCATGACGAGTTCTCCGCCCTTGAACGCCCGTACCAGCCCGTCGCTCTCCGAGAGGACGATAGCCGTCGCGTTCGTGTCGCGGGTTATCGCCCCGCCGGCCATGTGTCGGGCACCCAGCCCCTTCGGGATGTCAACGCCCTCGGCGGAGGGTTCGAGATAGCGGTACGCGGAGACGATTTTCCCGGCATCGGAGATGACGAAGGCGCCGTCGAGCCGCGAGAACTCCTTCAACATCACGTTGACGATGGGGTCGCCGACGTGGACGTGGGACTTCTCGAAGGGGTTGTACGAGAGCGGCCGGGACTTGTTCATCACCTTGCCGGCATCACCCACGACGAAGAGGGCGCCGACGGGCTTGCCCTTCTGGCCTTTCTTGCCCAGCTCGATGGCCACCTCGAAGACGTCCCGGACGACGCCGGGTTCGGCCCGGGAGTTGACAAAGAGGTCGTAGACGCCCGAAGGGGAGAACTCGTTGGTCCGGATGCGGGCCACGGCGTTGGCCGTCCCGTTCATGAAGCCGCTCACGCAGACCACCTCGTCGCCTTCCTCGACGAGCTCTTGTCCCAGCGCCCCCTCGATGCCAAATCGGATACGCCCCTCCAGGTCGGTGAAGTCGATGGGCAACTCGACGAAGTTGTCGGCGTCGACGGAGTTCTCCGGTCCGACCACGACCACGGTGCCGTCGGCCCCTTCGAGCGACTCGAAGTTACTCATGCTCGGCGAAAAGAGGAAGACGGCGTCGACATCTGCGACCAGTCCCTCGAACAGGTCGCGCAACTCGTTCATTGTTCGTATCACGACGGCAGGCAAGAAAAAACCTTCCGGGCAGTCAGCCGCTCGTCAGCGCCACGTCTGACGAGCGTCCCGTCGACCTGCCGGGTCACCCGGACAGCAGATAGTCGAAGGCGCCGCTTGCCGGGTGTGCGTGACAGTACGTGCCCACGGTGGCGTACTCGGTCAGTCCGTCGTGGTCGCCGTCGATGCCCTCGCCCCGCTCGACGTCGAAGGCGAACCGCGCGTCCCCGTCGACAGTCGCCGTGGAGTAGTGGAACTCGTGTCCCCGCCGACAGCTCCCCGCGGATGCGACCGACGAGCCCCGGCTGGCGGTCAGTTCCACGTGGTCCAGCGCCTGGTAGCGCTCGCGCATCTCGACGGTCGCCGGGAGGACGCCGGCCATCTCGTAGCTGTTGCCCTCGACGGTAGTCAGCGACTCCGAGAGCGCCATCAACCCCCCGCACTCGCCGTAGACCGGCAGGCCGTCGGCCGCTCTCGCCGCGAGGTCGTCGAGCGTCGCGGAGCCGGAAAGCGTCTCGGCGTGCAGCTCCGGGTACCCCCCGGGGAGGTAGACGGCGTCGGCGTCGGGCACCGGGTCGCCCGCCAGCGGTGAGAACGGCTCGATACGGCCGTCGAAGCGGTCACGAAGCGCGGGGTATCGAAAGCAAAAGGCCGCGTCACCGGCGACGGCGAGCGTGTGGGGGTCGGCCGAGTGACCGGCTTCTAGCGGGCGCTCGGCGTCGGCTACCGGCGGCTCACGGGCGAGGTCGGCGATGGCCTCGGCGTCGATGGACTCGGCCGCCTCGTCGAGCGCGTCGGCGTCGAGGGCCGACTCCGTGCCCATCTCCAGCCCCAGGTGTCGGTCGGGAATCTCCAGGTCCGACATCGGCGGCACCCGACCGAGATAGGCGATGTCGTCCGGCAGCGCCTCGCGGATGCCGTCGGCGTGGCGGCCGCCGTGAGCGCGCTGTGCGATGACGCCGGCGACATCGATGTCGACTCCGGCGTGGTCGGCGTACGCTTTGAATCCCAGGGCCGTCGCGCCGACGCTTTGCATCCCCGCCTTGGCGTCGACAATCAGAACGACTGGCGCGTCGAGTACCTCGGCCACGCGGGCCGTCGACACCTTCGTCCCGTCGTAGAGGCCCATCATTCCCTCGACGACACAGATGTCGCCCTCGCCCCGGTGGTAGGTCCGAAGGGTGCCGTCCTCGCCGGCCAGCCACGGGTCGAGCGACCGCGAGGGCCTGTCCACGACGGCCGTGTGGTGACTGGGGTCGATGAAGTCCGGTCCGGCTTTGGCCGGCTGCGGGTCGTAGCCCGCGCCGTCGAGCGCCCGGAGCGTGGCCAGCGTCGCCACGGTCTTGCCGACGCCGGAGGCCGTTCCCCCGAGGACGACGCCCTTCATCGGGACCCGACGCCGGACTGGGGCGCCGTGGGGTCGTCGAGCAAGTCGTCGTACACCGCCGCGAAGCGCTCGCGAACGTCGGCCATCCCGACTCCGGCGCGGTCGGCCAGCGCAAGCGCCCCGCCCATCCCGACGCCCTCCTTGGCCTCGCCGGACACGAACCGCTCCATCCCGACGTGGTCGCTCGTGTCGAAGCCGGGGTCGGTGACGGTCAGGTCCAGGTCGAGGGCGTCGGCAGTAGCCCGGAGGTCGGCGCTGTCGTCGTCGGCGACGTAGCTGGTCGTCGCCAGCCCGAGCCGACCCTTGTAGTCCGCGTGGCGAGCGAGTGCCGCGACCGCGAGCCCCTGTGTCCCGCCGGCCAGCGTCACCGCGGTGTCGGTCTCGACGGCGCCAACCGTGAGCCCCGCCAGCGTCGCCAGGACGGGGTCGCCCATCCGCCGGACCGCCCGCTTTGGCTCACCCGCCGCATCGCCTGGGCTCAGCGAACTCGCCGACAGCCCCTCGCTGACGGCCCGTTCCTTCCGTTCGATGGGGTTCTCCGGCAGCGACGAGGAGACCATGCCGTCCTCCCCCAGCGCCCGCAACACGCCCAGCGCCGTCGTCGTCCCGCCGGGGACCGTCTCGGCCAGCCACAGCTCGTCGGTCGGCAGCTTGTGGCCGAACTGCCGAGCCGCCTCGAAGGCGCCGTAGGCCGTCGGCACGGGGTCCTGCTCGCCGATGTCGCGGCCGACGCCGGCGCCGACCGAGACCGTGGGCGCGGCCGTGGGTTCGGCCAGCCCGCCGTCGACGACAGTCACCTCGAACCCGAGCAGTTCCCGCACCGCCCGGGTCACGAGCGCCGGCGTCGGACAACCGCTCGGACTTGCCGGGACCGTCTCCGTCCGGACCGGACGACCGTAGGTGAGCAGTTCCGCGTCGGCCGCGGGTGTCGTCGAGAGCAGGTCCGGGTCCGCGCCGGCGGCGCTTATCCCGTCCCGCCGGGCCGTCTCCGTCGTACCCGCGACTAGTAGAAATCGTCTGGCTTCGGAGGACCGTGTCATACTATTTGAGTTACTGCAATCGGACTTTAACGCACCGGTCCGAGCAACTGCAGGGGGATGGACGGAATCGCTACTGCCAACAGCCGGAACGTCCTACCCATGCTGGCTGGTCAACCAGCTACGGGTGGGAATGAAAGGGGCGAGCGGCTACACGAAGGCAGCCGACGCAAGCACCACAGGAACGACCGAAGGGAGTGACGAGGAGCACAGCGAGGCTCCCGAGTGTAGCCGCTCGGGGCTTTCTGGCTGTTCATACTGTTGTCGGTTTTGGCGGGCACGGTATCGAACACTGGTACTGCTAGGACCCATGATTTAAGCGATACCGGCTAGCACAGTCGAGTATGGAAGATTTCGACGAAATCGTCTCCTCGCTGACCCCACGCGAGGACAACGAGGCTATCAAGTCTTACCAGAACACGACGGCCGTCGCCTGCCCGGCCTGTGAGCAGCCGTTCGACGACATGGTCGTCTGCAAGGACCCGCCGACGTCGCTGAATCTGGACTTCGAGATGGACCTCTGTACGGCCATCCACGACGACCGCGTCGTCATCTTCACGCACCGGTAGCGTCACGAGCGGCCGACAGGCTAGGTCCCGAGTTTCACACACCGCCGCTCCGTTCGGTGCACAGACCCCTTACGTCCGTTGACGGTCGGTAGAACGCGCAAGACCGGGTTCGAACTGGAGGAAGACTCGTTTCGGTCGTCTTCCAGGGTTCGAATCGGCTCTGCTCTTCGCTTACTTCGTTCGCTCATGCGCGGGACCGGATTCGAACCGGCGGACCCCTACGGGATAGCGTCCTAAGCGCTACGCCTTTGGCCTGGCTCGGCAACCCGCGCGCACTCCCTGATTTCCCCGAGGTAATCAAGAACCCTTCGCTTGCGGGCGAGCGTTTACGGGCCCCGGGACCCACTGTCGGGTATGTACCGCGCGAGCGACCGAATCGAACAGGACGAGTGGCTGGGCGAGATAGAGGCCACGGCGGAGACGCTGGACCTGGGGACACAGGCGCGCTCGCACGCGGTGGACCTGTTTCTCTCGACCCTACCCGACGAGGAGCGCTCGAAGCGGGCGTCGATGGCGGCGAGCATCTACGTGGGCGCGCTGGTCGCCGGCGAGGAGCGCTCACAGACGGCCGTCGCCGACGCCGCCGGTGTCTCGCGACTGACCATTCAGCAGCGCTGGAAAGACCTCATCGAGCGGGTCGGTCTGGACGCGCCGGACTGGTAGCGGCCGGTCGTACTATCGCGAACGGGCCCCGTGTGGAGAGTATCGAGCAGAACGGCGAGCCGGCAGCGTCACGTCTGCCGCTCGCGGCCGTCGCGGTCGGGAGTGAGGTTGCCGTACTCGTCTATCTCCCCGTTGACGATGCGGGTCGAGGAGATGATGTCGCCGTCGTCGGCCCGGACGTGCGGGACGACTTCCAGTTCCAGCGGGTCGAGCCCGCGCTCGCGGCGTATCTCGTTGATTCGCTTGCCGCCGGTCTCGGTCTCGGGCGAGACGACGAGGGTGTCGAACTGCGGTTCGGTCGCGATGCCGGTGGGTTCGGCCAGTTCGCGGATGTCCCAGGAACGGCCGTGCGTCTCGGCTACCTGTTCCAGTTCGGCCGCGAGGTCGGCGCGGCGCTCGTCGAACGAGCGGATGTGGCGTCCGTCCTGTCGGGTGTTCGGGGCGAGGTCGTCGCTGGTGAGTCCCACGGTCACGTCCCCGAGTTCGAAGGCGCGCTCGAACAGCGCCCGGTGTCCGTCGTGGACGGGGTCGAACGTCCCCCCCAACGCCACGTTCATATCCGCGCTAACGGCAGCACCCGATTTAGTAATGTCGTCTCGGGCAACCCACGGTAGCTAGTCACACAGTGCCGTTGTCGACCGGTGCCACGGCTACTCGTCGTCGGTCGCGTCCTCGACCGAGATGGTCACCGGTTCGTCCGCGTCGCCGGTCGAGCCGGCGTCACCGAGGTGAGCGTCCAGGTTGAACACCGCGTTCAGTTCCGCCTGCACGTCGCCCACGACGGTCTCGACGAGCGCGCTCGGCGCGATAGCGCTGTACTCGTAGGGGTTGTTGCCGGCGCCGTCGCTCTCGCGTTTCTCCCGGGTCACCTTTCCCTCCTCGTGGAGCGCGGCCAGGGCCTCCCGGACTGTGCTGGGGTACAGCCCCGTCAGGTCGGCGAGTTCGTCGCTCGTACTCCCCGAGTGCTGGCGGAGGGCCACGTAGATGCGAGCGCGCGTCTCCGTGTCGAGCACCCACGCGAGCATATCGACGATGCCTTCGTCGAACTGCTCGACGGCCCGGTCGGCCTCCTGTTCCAGGCGATTCCGTACGTCCTCGGCGTCGTCGAGGGCGTCGCCCTCGTCCTCCGGCTCGTCTGCAGACATGTGTTGTCTCTGTGGGGACGAAAGCGATAGGCGGATAAAAACCTTGGCTCGGGTAGCTAGCGGAGCGATGGCAGGCCGATGTGTCGCCGTTTTTGGCGGTGAACTGTGTCCCGCCCGCCTCGCTCCCCGGGAGAGTACTTAAACAACCCCGGAATTCGGGTACTGCTATCGCCCGTGAGAGTGACCCTCTGGTATTTTATTGTCACACTGTCTACCGATGTGTGTTGCCGAGCAGAGCCGTACCGTCGACGGTCGATGCGGCCGCCGTTTGGGGACGGCGCCGCTGTCGGTCCATAACTCGGCACACGAACGGGGAACACGACTCAGTGGGAGGGGAGGTAGTGGCAGCCAGAGCTTTCGTCGCCGCACTCGCCGCGGCGTTTCAGTACTGAAGTTCGAGCGCGTCAGCGAGCGCCGAGACGCCCGCGTCCGCTCGGAGTCGTCGCTGTTTCTCCGCGCCGCTCTCGGCCTCGAACAGCCGCGCGATGCCGTCGATATCCAGACGGTCGGACTCGGCCTCGACTATCTCCCCCAGCGACAGCGTGTCGTCGCCGTCTCTGGTCAGCAGCGACGCGGACTGGCCTCGGCGAATCGCGCGCCACTTGTTCTCGTCGAGTAGCTCTCGGCGGAGGTCCGTCCCCGACTCGCCGTCCTCGTACCGCTCGGCGAGGTCCTCTACGAGCGCGTGGACGTACTCGACGAAGGCGAGTACGCGCTCGGGGTCGGCCTGGCCGTCCGGGGCCCGCACTTCGACGGTGCCGTGGCCCGAGTGTGGCCGTACGTCGAACCACAGCTCGCCGCGGTCGTCGATGCTCCCGTGTTCGACCATCCGGCGCTCGTAGGTCTCGAAGGCCGCGTAATCCTCGAACGCCGTCGGAATGCCGGTGTTGGGCAGCGCCTCGAATATCTTCGCTCTGGCCGACTGGAGCCCGGTGTCGAAGCCGTTCCAGTACGGCGAGTTCGCCGACAGCGCCAGCATGACCGGGACGTGCCAGCGCAGCTCGTTGGCCACCCACACCGCCTTGTCGGGGTCGTCCACGCCGACGTGGACGTGCAGCCCCGCCGTCGTGTTGCGGTGCTGGGGGTACTGGATGCGGTCGAGCTGGGCGCGATAGCGGGGTTTCTCCGCGTGTTCGAGCTCGCGCCACTTCGCGAGCGGGTGTAGCCCGGCCGCGGCGATACCGAAGCCCTCGCTGTCGGCGTACTCGACGAGGGCCTCACGGACCGCCAGTAACTGCTCGCGGGCCCTGGTCGGGTCCTCGATGAGCGGCGTCTGCGTCTCGATGACACATTTGAACAGCTCGTGGTCCAGCCGCTGTTCGAGTAGCTCCGGCGGTTCGCCCTCGTAGACGAGTTCGTCCGTCCCCGACGTGGGGCGGCCGTGCTCGTCTACGACGTAGAACTCCTCTTCGATACCGAGCGTTCCCATCCGGGTGAAGTTCTCGGGAGACCCCGTCTCGTCCATCGACCGAAACGTCGCAATCGACCCGCTAAAGCCTTCCGTCCCGGGACTCCGAGCGGCAGGCCGGACCGTTCTGGCCGCCGGGGAGCAAACGACCGGAGAGCGGTCCTACTCCAGCGGCCGCGCCACCACGCCGAGGTGGTCCTCGTGGTAGGGGTCGAGCTGTTCGGTCGCCAGAATCTCGTAGCTCTCTTTCAGTTCGGCCACGACATCGGCGAACACGTCCTCGGGGTCGGCGGTCACGTCCTCGCTTCGGGCCTTGACCGCGGCGAGCAGGCGACCGCCCCCGTCGAGGAACTGGCGGTTCAGCGCCGCGACGCGGGCCTGGCCTCGGGTAGCCACGTCCTGAACGATGACGTCCACGGGCTCGACGACGTGGGCGTACGTCTCGGGCTTGCGGGCGTCCTTGAGCAGGGGAAAGAGGTTCGGCCGGTGGTCGGCCACGTCGAGCAGTTCCCGGGTGGGCCGTGGCGCGAACTCGACCGCGTACGTCGGCCCGCCGAAGTCGGCGACGTGGCTCACCGTGGTCCCGGCGGCGGCGCCCAGATACAGCGTTTTCTGGTCCGCCGCCAGCCCGGTCTCCATCCCCAGGGCCAGCATCGCGCCGAGCTTCGAGCGGTGGGGGTCCCAGCGCCGGTACTCCCCGTCGGTCGCCTCGCCGTACTCCGGGTGGCCCCGCGTGGCGATACCGGTCGTGCCGTCGAAGTCGTGGCGGGAGACGCCGTCGGGCAGCGGCGGCGTCACTCGCCGTCACCTCCCCGGGTACGGATGCGCTCCATGCGCTCGTCCAGTTCCCGCTCCAGGTCGGGGCGGCGGTCGCCGCTGTAGTGGTCGATACGGGCGGCGATAGCGAGCTTCCCGGCGAGGGCGCGGGCGGCCGAGCCGCGCTCCTCGCGGCGGGTGCCGCTGACGTACTCGTGGGTGAAGATGATGCCGTGCTTCGGGGAGGGCGCGCCCCCGCTGAGGTGGGCAAAGAGGGCGTCCTCGGCGCCGAGCACCTGGACGGTGCCGCTGGGTTGCTTCGCGAGCGACTCCAGCCCGCCCGAAAGCGAGATGAGCCGCGCCGCAAGGACCGGGCCGGCCAGCATCGAGAGGTTCGGCGCGACGGCGGGCGCGGTGCGCTCGATGTACGCCCGCAGGCCGTCAGCCTCCTCGCTCACCGCCACGACCTGCTCGGCCAGCCCGCGAAGCGCCCGGTCGCCGCGGTCGTCGCCCTCGCCCAGTTCGCCCTCGGCGATTCGGCGGGCGAAACCGACGCCGCTGCCGTCCTCGCCGTACCGGCTGTTGCCCCACTCGGCGACCCGCTCGGCCAGCTCGTTTGCAGTGCGCTCGCAGTCGGCCATCGCCCGCACCGCGTGGACGAGCTGCTGGTCGTCGGCGGTCTCGCGCTCGGTGGCGGCCGCCTCGGTGGCCGCCGTCGTCGCCGCGTGGAGGCGCTCGTAGTAGTCGTCGGTGTCTTCGGCAAAGCCCGCGTCGACGGCCTCTGTGGGCCAGTCCTCGGGAGAGTCGGCCCGGCCGCTGGCGATGCGTTCGGCCGCGGCGTCCTCGTCGTCGGGGTCGAGGTCGGCGAACCACCCGTCTGTCATACTCGCCGGTGGGCACCCGACGCGAAAAAGCCCCGTGGTTGGTGTGTCGGGAGACAGTGTAACCGAAACCGGCTAGCTGCTATCACACGTCTATATCTATTTATATACTCTCTCAGCCAATATAAGGACGTTATGAGAGAACAGCGAGACCCCTTCGACGGTATGGACCGGTTCTTCGAACAGATGCGCCGTGAAATGTTCGGGGCGCGGCGTCCGCAGGGCCGCGGGCCCGATGACGGCCGGCACGGCGGCGCAGCGACCCACCAGCACGACAGTGGCGGCTGGGACGCCGGCGTGTCCGTGGCGGAGACCGACGACGGGTTCGTCGTCCTCGCTGACCTCCCGGGCTTCGACCGGGACGACCTCTCGGTGCGTCTCCACGACGACGCCCTGCACCTCCGTGGCGAACACGAGGTCGGGGACGGGATGGGCTACCGGAGCCGGCGGGTCGACGAGCGGGTCGCGCTCCCGGGCCGCATTAGCCCGGACGATGTGACGGCAAGCTACCACAACGGGGTGCTGGAGGTCCGGTTCACGCTGCTGTCGTCCGAGGACGCCGGCACGGACATTCACATCGAGTGAGCGCTGGGTTGCTATCGGGTTCGACAGTTGTTATCCAGTTTTGAAACGGTTTCCAACGTGTAGTGTGTTAACATCCATTACATACTTGTCCGTCCTCGGTGAACTACGACGAGATGGGCGCCACACCCAGTTGGTACGAGGCGGAAGCTGACTACAGCGACGAGGTGACCGGGATGGACACGCTCGGCGAGCTACTGGCGGGGACTGCGACGCGAAACGCCGACCGAGCGGCCCAGCGGTACAAGGGCGGCGTGTACGACCGCTCGCTGACCGGCTCGGTTCTGCCCCGGCCGCCCGACGGCGAGTACGGCGGCGTCAGCTACGAGCGAATGGGCGAGCTAGTGAAGTATCTCGCCGCCGGCTTCCGGGGGCTCGGCGTGACCGCGGACACCCGCGTGGGCCTCTTCGCGTCGACGCGGATGGAGTGGGCGCTCACTGATTTCGCGGTGCTGTCGGCCGGCGGCGTCGTGACGACGGTGTACACCGACTCCTCAGAGCGGCAGGTGTCGTACCTGCTCGACGACCCGGACGCCGAGATGGCAGTCGTGGGCACCGAAGACCAGCTGGAGCGTGTGCTGGCGGTCGAGGACGACCTCGACCTCGACGCCGTCGTCACGATGAACGACTGTGCGCCCGACCGCGAGGACGTGCTGACGCTCGCGGACGTCTACGACCGGGGCCAAGCGGCCTTCGAGGCGAGCGCCTACGAGTCGTGGCTGGCCGACCGGTCTGTCGACGACCTCGCGAGCATCATCT
>JBEQBH010000008.1:0-12588 GCA_041639955.1 Halobacteriales archaeon
GAGCGGAGCGATCCGCGAGCAACGCGAACAGACAGCGATTTACCCGCGGCCCGGCTACGCACGCCCATGACTGACGGCGTGTGGGTGTCGCTGTTCTCGGGCGGGAAAGACTCCTCGTGGGCGCTGTACCGCGCGCTGGAGAACGACTACCCCGTCGAGCGACTGGTGACGGTCCACCCCGAGGGCGACTCCTACATGTACCACGTCCCGGCCACGCGGCTTGCCTCCCTGGCCGCCGAGAGCATCGGTATCGAACTCGTGGAGGTCGAACCCGACGACTTCGGTGCCGACGACGTCCCCGACTCGGGCGAGCAGGGCGACGCGGAACTCGAACCGCTGGAGGCCGCGCTGCGGGAGCTAGACGCCGAGGTCGGCGTCGCCGGCGTCACCGCCGGCGCCGTCGAGAGCGAGTACCAGACCAGCCGCATCGAGTCGATGGCCGAGCGCTTAGAGGCGAATCTCTTTGCCCCCCTCTGGCAGGAGAACCCCCGCGACCTCGCCGACGCGATGCTCGACGCCGGTTTCGAGATTCGCATCATCCGCGTGGCCGCCTACGGCCTCGACGAGTCCTGGCTGGGGCGGACTCTCGACGCCGACGCGCTGGACGAACTGGAGGCGCTCAACGAGGAGTACGGCGTCCACATCCTCGGTGAGGGCGGGGAGTTCGAGACGCTCGTCACCGACGGCCCGCACATGGACCGGCGCATCGAACTGGAGTACTCGACGGAGTGGGACGGGACGCGGGGGAGTATCGTGGTCGAGGACGCGTGGCTAGAGTGAGTAGTATCCGGCGACGTGCGAAGCGTTAATCCAGGCCCTGTTTTTCGATTCGGTTCCGGATGTTCGTCGCCCGGTCCTGCACACGTGATTTGTACCGGAGCACCTTCCCCGGCTGAATGCCCATGAACGACCCGACCCACTGCTCGTCGATATTGTCTTGCGTCAGGAAGTACGCCGCGAGCGTGTCGCGGCCAGCCTGGATGATTATCGGCGGGACGCCGCGTTCGCCCGTTTCGGCTTCCTCGAAACCGTTGACGTCGAAGTAGATGTCGGCGTACAGCTCCGCCGCGTCCGGGTCTTCGAACGTGACCCCCTCGTGTTCCGGTGCCTCGAATCTGTAGGTCGGCTCGTCATCGCTGGCTACTTGCAAGATGCGGACGTTCATCGGGTACTCGCGGTGTAGCTTTCTATCGTCACCGGACTCCATCTGGGGCATAGCTTTCGTTGCGCTGTTGGCGTATATCAAAGTAAATATGAGTAGTACAGTGGACTCTATTTTATAACTGCACCTACATACCGCTACCAAGCGGGTGTATTCTTCCGAACCCCATATAGAGCTATTATAAGCGTTCTTTATTTCATACTCGAACCAGACGCTTGCATGGACTTATCACGGCGTACCCTGATGAAAACATCTGTCGCCGCCGCAGTCGGCGCCGGGACGACTGGCCTCGCAACCGCACAGAAGGACCGCGACAGCAGAGAGACCGACCCCGAAGACACGCTGACAGACGGCGCGGGGAGCGTCGTCGGCAACCTCAAGCGGTTCTCGACGACGGCGTTCGGCGCCGAGATGACCGGGCCGTTCGTCTTCGAGGACGGGAGCTTGCTCCACAGTATCCAGCACCCGAGCCGGGACAACGCTCCTCCCTGGAACAAAGGCGGTATCGGTTACTACAGCGGATTCAATTTCGAGTTCGATGGCAGTAACGACGATTTCGACGAACCGTCTCCACCGGAGGGCAAAGAGCAGGACTACGCCCGAGCCGTCGACACCGAGTTCGAGTACCTGATTCAGGAGGGCGACCCCATCAACGGTGGGGCCGAGCGGTGGGGGTTCGTTCAGACACCGGACGGGCAGGCCATCACGTCTGAGAACTTCGCAGGCGCGGCGTACAACGACCCTGGGCAAAACCCCGACTCCAACCAGTTCGTCGCCACGAACGACGACGGTACGGAGGGGTACATGTTCACCAACGACGAGACCAGTCCTGGGAACATCATGCGCACGCCGCTCTCACAGGACGACGACGGGGAGTGGCAGGCCGACGCGGAGAACGCGATCAACACGGTCAACACGCCCCAGTTCCGCGACATCGGCGGGACTCGAATCAACTGCTACGGCGACCTCACGCCATGGGAGACTCCGGTTTCCTCCGAGGAACACTACGCACACCCACGCTCGAATCTCACGAACAGCATGAGCGATATGGCGGAAGCGGGCACAGGGGAGGGGCTCGTCGCCGCCGCGGAGTTTTGGAACCGGCCGAACCCGGCAGCCGTTCAGGAAGCCATCAACAGCTACGACGAAATCGAGGACTGGTACGTCCAGGGGAACTGGAACCTTCCAGGGCTGGAGTATCTCGCGTACTACCTCGGCGCCAACCCGGTGCCGGCCGGCGACGGCAATCCCATCGAACCCATTACGGACGTCTACCCGAACCCGTACCGCTACGGTTACCACGTCGAAATTCAGGACCCAACCGCCGCTCCCGAGGACATCACTCCGGTCAAACACTACGCCATGGGCCGGGCATCTTGGGAGGCGCCCGATTTCCTGCCCGACGAACGGACCGTCTACGGCTGTTCGGACGGCGACAGCAAGGGAATCTACAAGTTCGTCGCCGACGAGCCGATTCCCAGCTACGACGACCCGATGGACGTCGCGGGGACGCTGTACGCGGTCAAAGTAACGAACGACGAGGCCTCGTCGGGCGAATCCCCCGCTGACGTGCCCCTAGAGGTCGAGTGGATGGAACTCGGTCACGCGAGCAACCGGGAAATCGAGTCCTGGATTGCCGAGTACGACGACATCACGCAGGCGGACTACCTCGCGAGCCACAGCGACTGGAGCGAGGGCGAGGCGGTCACCGAGGATGTGCTCAAACAGGCCGATCTGGAAGTCGTCGAAAACGGCAACCAGAACTACATCTCGCGGGAAGACATCCTCGAATGGGCGCGCCAGTACGAAGCGAACGGACCGGACGGTGTCGACGAGGAACTCCGTCGGGTTCCGTTCCTGGAGACGCGGGAGGCGGCCAAGGAGGCCGGCGCGTCCATCGAGTTCAACAAGGCCGAAGGCGTCGACAGTGCCGACGACGCTCAGCCGGGCGACTACATCTACTTCGGCGTCTCCGAGTTCAACGACGACCTCGCCGGGCCCAGCAACGACGGCGGCGACATCGCCCTGGACCGAGTCGACGGCGGCGTCGTCTACCGGGCGGAACTGGAATCGGACTACAACGTCTCGACGCTCGAACCGGTCATCGTCGGCCCCGACTTCACCGAGGAAGAGGCGATGACGGACGCCGACAACAGCCTCCGGAACGTCGACAACGTCTACACGATGCGTGACGGTCGCGTCCTCTGCTGTGAGGACGGCTGGCGTGGCGCCAACCGGAGCTACCCGAACGACGGCATGTACGTCTTCCAGCCCCAGGAACTCGTCGCCCAGTCCGGCGATTCGGACGGTGGCTCCGACGAGAGCCGTAGCGACGGCAGTGCTGCTGACAGCGGTGACGGTGCGGATGCCAGCGACGACGAGAGTGGCGACGGAAACGAAAACGAGCATCTCCAGGCCGAATCGCCGACCCCCACGCCCACCGAGGAGTCGACCGGCAGTTCCGGTCCCGGGTTCGGTATTGCGGCCGGCGCCGCGGCCCTCGGTGTCGGCGCCTACCAACACCTCCGGCGCGAGGACGACGAGGAATAACAACCTCGCAGTCCGTGGGCCGCGCTTCGGGAAAGGGAAGGGCCGCCAGACTAGTATACACTTCGCCGGTGGCGAGTGCTGTCATCGGAATCGAGCGGGAAATATTTGATTTTTATTTCGGACGTCTGCAAGTGGGAGCCACGGTAGCGAGCAGCGAGAGAGGAATCCCGGGCAGTGAAAAGCCGCTACTGCACGCGGGTGTGCTGACCCAGCAGCGCGCCGTCGAGGTCCTTGTCGTCCACGCTGGCTTTCTCGTCGATGACCGAGCCGGTGACGTCGGCGTCGGTGATGATCGCGTCTTGGAACACAACCGTGTCTTCGACACTGGAGTTCTTGATGGTCGCGCCGGGCAGCACGTGGACGTTGTCGCCGAGCTTGGAGTTCTCGACGGTGGCGTCGTCGGCGACGATGTTCTCGCCACCGAGGGCGAACTCGACGGCTTCGAGGTAGCTGTCGGCGGTCCCGATGTCGTACCAGATGCCGTCGAAGCTAAAGGGTCGCACGGAGCCCTGGTCGACGAGCCACTGGATGAACCACCCGGGCTCGTCGGGGTTGTTGTCGCCGGCGAGGTACTCGTCGAAGCGGATGGAGTCGGCGGGGAAGGCGTAGCAGGCGATGGAGACGAGCGTGCTCTTTGGGTTGTCGGGCTTCTCCTGGAAGTCGACGATTTCGTCGCCCTCGACCTGGATGAGGCCGTAGGACTTGGCCTTCTCCAGGTCGCCGACGTCGTAGGCGGCCAGCGTCGGGTCGTCATACTCCTTGAAGTGGTCGATGAACTCGCTGATGTCGAAGCCAAAGAGGTTGTCACCGGCGATGACGAGCAGGTCCTCGTCGCCCAGCCCCTCGCGGTCGACGAGCTGTGCCAGGGCGCCGACGACGCCGAACTTCTCGTCCTCGTCGCTGGTGTCCTCGACGGACATGGTTATCTTGTCGGTGCCACGCTCCTCGAAGTGTGTCTCGAACTCGCCGGCGAAGGCCTCGTTCGTGGAGATGAATATCTCGCTGACGCGGTCGTCGCCCTCGAGCTCGTCGACGATACCGTCGATAACGGTCGATTCGCCGACCGGCAGCAGCATTTTGGGCCGGTGGCGCGTGATCGGCCACATTCGGGTTGCGTATCCCCCAGCAAGGACAATTGCCTTCATACGTCGACTCACACTTGCATCTGACAAGTTCTTTTCCCTCCGGGGCCTGCCCCGGGCCGTTCGGGCGTCCGTGTCGCTGCACCCGGGCCTCTCCGGTACCGGCGATTGGTCGGTCTACGTAACGATGGGAGTTACCATATCACACGATTCGGGGGACAGCGCCGGGCAGCCGGACGCCCGGGTGTGTTCACACCCGCTCGTCTCAGTGTTCGACGAACTCGACGAGGACGCCGCCGGTTGACCGCGGGTGACAGAAGGCCACGTCGTGGCCCCAGGCGCCACCACGCGGGGTCTCGTCGATGAGTTCGACGCCGGCCGCCCGGGCGTCTTCCAGCGCCACCGCGATGTCGTCGGTCGCCAGCGCGACGTGGTGCAGGCCCGGGCCGTGGTCGTCGAGATAGGCCGGGATAGCCCCGTCAGCCTCGGGCAGCGGTTCGAGGAGTTCGAAGTACCCGTTCCCGAGGTCCAGAAACTGCACCCGGAGCCCGTCGAACTCCTCTTCGTGTGTGACTGGTGCGTCGAAGACTGTGCCGTACAGTTCCGCGAGTCCATCAGCGTCGTCTGTCGCGACGCCGGCGTGGTCGAACTGCATGGGCGTGCCTTCTCGGGGGTGGGTAATAGTTCGTGTCCCGTCTCTACATCGACGAGCCGGGCTGGTACTCGCCGAAGACGTCCCGGAGCACGTCACACACCTCGCCGGTGGTGGCGTAGGCCTTGACCGCGTCGACGATGTAGGGCATCAGGTTCTCCTCGCCCTCGGCGGCCTCGCGCAGCGCCGCCAGCGCGTCTTCGACGGCCGCGTCGTCGCGCTCCTCGCGCACCTCGGCGACGTTCTCCTGCTGGGCGGCCTCGACGGCCTCGTCGACCTCCTCGATGTCCTGCTCGCCTTCCTCCTCGACTTCGAACTCGTTGACGCCGACGATGATGCGCTCGCCGTTCTCCTGCTCGCGCTGGCGCTCGAAGGCGACGTCCTGAATCTGTCGCTGGACCCACTGGTTCTCGATGGCGCGGGCCATCCCGCCGCGTTCGTCGACCTCCTCGATGAGTTCGCGGGCCTCCTGTTCCAGTTCGTCGGTCAGGGACTCGACGTAGTAGCTGCCCGCCAGCGGATCGATGGTGTCGGCGGCGCCGGACTCGTGGGCGAGAATCTGCTGGGTCCGCAGGGCGGTCCGCACCGACTCCTCGGTCGGCAGGCCGATGGCCTCGTCCTTGCCGTTGGTGTGTAAGCTCTGGGTTCCGCCGAGAACGGCGGCGAGGGCCTGGTAGGCCACTCTGACCACGTTGTTCTCTATCTGCTGGGCGGTCAGCGTCGAGCCGGCGGTCTGTGTGTGGAACTTGAGCTGCTTTGATTTCGGGTCGTCGGCGTCGAAGCGTTCGTCCATCAGCTTCGCCCACAGCCTGCGGGCGGCCCGGAACTTCGCGACCTCTTCGAGGATGTTGTTGTACGACGCGAAGAAAAAGGAGAGCTGTGGGGCGAAGTCGTCGACGTCCAGCCCGGCCTCGATGGCGGCCTCGACGTACTCCAGCCCGTCGCCCAGCGTGAACGCTATCTCCTGGGCGGCGGTCGAGCCGGCCTCGCGGATGTGGTACCCAGAGATGGAGATGGTGTTGAAGTTGGGCACCTCCGCGGCACAGAACTCGAAGATGTCCGTGATAAGTCGCATCGACGGCTCGGGCGGGTAGATGAACGTGTTGCGCGCGATGTACTCCTTCAGCACGTCGTTCTGGATGGTGCCCCGGAGCTCCTCGCGGTCGACGCCCTGCTGGTCCCCGACGGCGATGTACATCGCCAGCAACACCGCGGCGGGGGCGTTGATGGTCATCGAGGTCGAGACCTCGTCCAGCGGGATGCCCTCGAAGACGGTCTCCATGTCCGCCAGCGAGTCGATGGCGACGCCGGTCTTGCCCACCTCGCCGGCGGCCATGGCGTTGTCGGAGTCGTAGCCCATCTGGGTCGGCAGGTCGAAGGCCATCGAGAGGCCGGTCTGGCCCTCGTCGAGCAGGTAGTGAAACCGCTCGTTGGTTTCGGTGGCGGTCCCCATCCCGGCGTACTGGCGCATCGTCCAGAGCCGACCGCGGTACCCGGTCGAGTACACGCCGCGGGTGTACGGCTCCCGGCCGGGGAACCCGAGGTCCTCCCCGTAGTCGAGGTCGGCCACGTCGGCGGGCGTGTACAGTCGCTTTACCTCCTGCCCCTCCGTGTCCGTCGTGAACTGCTCTTCACGTTCGCCGAATCTGTCGACGGTCGGCTGGACATCCTCAGCTTCCCACTCGGCTTTCGCCTCGCGGATCTCGTCCAGTTCATCGGGGTCGAACATGACAAACCCGTGTACCGGCCCCGGCTTAAGCGTTCCCGACGACGCGCGAGCCGTGGCCCGGTCCGCCGGTATCGCCCGCTGCCCGACGCCCCGGCCGGACACCGGGTCCACAGCTGGCAAAAGTTGGGTTTAAATCACTCCTGTCCCGAACGGGGTGTATGCCAATCGAACGCGGGGACGGAGTAACCATCCACTACGTCGGACGGTTCGAGGACGGGAGCCTCTTCGATACGTCGCGCCAGGAGGTCGCCCGCCACGAGGACCTCATCACGGCACAGGGCAACCAGCCGGCCGACTACGCGCCGCTTTCGTTCACTGTCGGCCGCGGGGACATCATCGAGGGCATCGAGGAAGCCCTCGTCGGCATGGAGGACGGCGAGGAGGCGACCATCGAGGTCCCCCCGGAGAAGGCCTACGGCGAGTTCGAGGAGGAGAAGGTCCGCGAGTACGACCCCGAGGCGTTCGAGGAGATGGTCGGCCAGGAGCCCGAGGTCGGCGTCCACGTCGAGGCCAAAAACGAGCTTCACGGCGACGTGACCGCCGTTCGCGACGACGTCGTCGAAGTCGATTTCAACCACGAACTCGCCGGGCGCACCCTCGTCTTCGACATCGAAGTCATCGACGTGCGGTGACGGCCACTCCGTCCGCTGTCCCTGTGAGACGGACTGCCAGAAAGCCCGATAGCCAACCCGACACTAGCGGCCGGTGTCGTACTTGTAGGTGGCCTCGTCGGGGTCGATACCGAAATCCTCCGCGCTGTCCTCAGGTTCGGGCTCGGGCTCGTCCGCCGACGCGTTCTTGAACCGCTCGCGAAAGCGCGGCGGGACCGAGAAGTCGCCCCGGTCTAGTCGCATCGGCACCGCGTCGGGCTGGATGTTCTCGCGTTTCTCCTTCAGGCGCTCCTGCAGTCGGCTCGGCAGTTCAGCTTCGCCGATGCGCTCGAACCCGAACTGCATGAGATAGCGGTCGGCGCCGGTCAACGAGTACACTACGTCGAACCCCTCGTCGGAAGCGTACTCCACGAGGCGCTCGATGACGTGGGCGCCGACGCCCTGGTCGCGCCACTCCGGGAGGACGCCGATGCTCGTGAGTTCGCAGACGCGGTCGCCGTCGTCGGGTTTGTGGATTCGGATGCGTCCGAAGCCGGCCTTGCGGCCGCCGTCCTCGTCGATGGCGATGACGTAGTCACGGGAACGGAAGTTCGTCTCGTCTAACCCCATCTCCTCGATGTGGTCCAGCAGCCAGACCTCCTCTCGGTTTTTCGCATCCCGGACGTACATGCCCGAAAATTGGCCGTCCCCGTGCAAAAGGGTTTCCGGGCCGACGGCCCCCCGGGTGGTCGGCCCGTCACCGCCGGGGAACCCGTGCACGCCAGCACGCTGTGGCTCCGGTGTCGCACCCGGTTGTCATCCCCGATAGCGAACTAGCGGTCGCCGGCGACCGCCGACCGAATCCGTCGGGTTTCCGCCCGGACCGCCCGCCAGGCGTCGAGCGAGCCGGGGATGTCGTCGGCCCGGTCGCCGGCCGCTCGCCCGGTGCTCTCCGCGATGCGCTGGTGGACCGCGGCCGGCCCGTCGAGTTGCCGCAGGGTCAGCTCCGCCCCCCGGCTCCCGGCGGTGTCGACGGTGACGGTCCCGTGGTCGAAGGCGGTTCCGAGGACGCCCTGGTCGTAGCTTGTGTTCTGTATCTTGCCCAGCCGGAGCTCGGTCACGGTCAGCGAGAACACGCCGCTCCGGTGGTAGAGCGCGGCGTCGGTCAGGACGTACCGGGTCGACCACCGCCAGAGCCACGCCCCGCCCGCCGGCACCGCGAAGGCGAGGACTGTGAGGGGCACGCCGACGGCCGCCGCCAGCGTCGCCGGGACCGCGCCGCTCGACGCGGCCAGTCCGGCACCGGCCAGGACGACGAGCACGCCGGCGACGCCGGCCGCGATACCCAGGTGGACGACCCGCCGGCGGGGCTGGCCCTGCCAGCGCACCGTCTCGTCGGCCCCGGCCGGCGCCCAGTCGGGGACGCTCATCGCTCCCCGGTGTCCCAGTCGACAGTGTCTGTCCGGGTCGCGCCGTCGCTCTCGACCGCGGTTCGAATCGCCCGGAGCTCGGTCAGTATCTCGCCCAGCACGTCGGCTTTGGTCTCCTCGTCGGCCGCGGCGCTCCCTTGAATCTCCTTTACACGGCTGCTCAGGCGCTTCTGGACCGCCTGTGGCGAACTGACGCCCCGGAGTGTCATCTCGACGCCGGAGCCACCGGCCGTGCTGATATCGACGTTGCCGTAGTCGAAGTACCGGCCGACCACGCCGACCGAGAAGGAGGTGTTCTGGACCTTCTCGTACTCGACCTCCGAGACCGACCGGCTGAGGATACCGGTCTTCTTGTAGACGCTCTTGTTCGTCACCACGTAGTCGGTGTTTTGCCGGTTCAGATACGCCCCGGCGATTATCAGCAAACCGAGCCCGACAAAGAGGATGAGCGGGATACCGACCAGATACGCCCCGTACATGGTCTCGGCGGCCGGCTTGCCCGACCAGAGTATCTCCTCGTCCGAGTCGAGCGTCAGCCAGTCGTACGCCGCTTCGCCGTCGCTCATACGTACCCGTGTTCCGGCGGTCTGTTGAGTGTTTTCCCGGTGTGGGTCGAGTTCACACTGACCACCGGTACCCTGTCTGGTCGTTGTCACCCGGCTGGTTCGCTCTCGGCGGGCAGTTCCAGCGCCAGCAGCCGCGGCAGCGCGAGCAGCGCCAGCACCACCTCGCCGCCGCCCGCGACGAGGAAGGCCGCGAGGTAGCCAAACTCGCCCGCGACGAACCCGCCGACGAGGATGCCCGCCAGGAAGCCCAGACTCCCGGCGGCGTTGAACCCCGCCATCGCCGTCGCACGGTTCCGCTCGCCGACGAGGTCGGTGACCAGCGCCATCGTCGCCGGGGCCATCAGCGCGCCGATGACGCCGACGACGACCATTCCAGCCCCAGCTAGCTCAACGGTCGGGGCCACGCCCACAGCGACGACCGCCAGCCCGTACAGCGCCGACCCGACCACGATAGGCGTCGTCCGCCCAACGCTGTCCGAGAGGACGCCAAAGGGGTACTGCAGCAGGGCGAAAGGCGCGAAAAAGAGCGCGAGGACGAGCCCCGTCTCGGCGGGCGTCAGCCCGAACGCCACCCGGAAGTACAGCGTCCCGACGAGCGCGAAGAAGCCGGCGGTCAGCCGGTCGATGAAGCCAAAGGCGTAGGGAATGGTCAGTTCGGGCGTCTCGCCCAGCCGGTTTACGGCCCGGCGGAGGCGTTTCCCGTCTCCCGCGGGGGCGCGGTCGGGCACCACCGCCGACAGTAGCGCCACCACCAGCAGGAGCGCGCTCGCGGCGTACAGCGGCAACGTCGACGAGACACCGTAGAGCTGCCCGCCCAGGGGCGCCCCCAGCGCCGTCCCCGAGCCGATGGCGATGCCCGCCGCGCCCATGTTCTTCCCGTGGCCGCCCGAGAGGTCCATCAGCATCGTCATCGACAGCGAGAACGCGGCGATGGTCGCCGCCCCCTGCAGGGCGCGAACGAGGAGGACGAGTTCGAAGGGGACGGCTGTGACAGCCGGGAGCCAGGCCATCGCCGCGTAGAGCCCGCTACCGACCACCGCGCCGCCGGCGATGTAGGGGACCCGCCGGCCGGTCCGGTCGCTGATAGCCCCCCAGACGCCGGCGAACGCGACGAAGGCCGCAAACTCCGCGGCCAGGAACCACATACTCGCGTCGAGCCCCGTCTCGGCCCCCAGGGCCGCGACGAGCGTGTCGACGCCGGGATAGAGCAACACCTGCGCCAGCAGGACGACGAAGACGACCGCCGCGAGGATGACCCGCGCTCGACGTTCGCTCACACCCGGACAGTGGGTCCTCCCGGGAAAGTAAATGTCGCCCAACGCCCCGAGAGCCAAGTGGTCGGCACACGTGGAACCGGTATGCCGAGCGATATCGCCGACCGCGTCGTCGAGACCGTCGCGGACGCGTCCGGGGCGGACGGCTGGTGTTCGCGTGCGCAGGTCGACTCGCTGCTGGGTGCGACGACTATCGACCGGCGCGAGGTCGACCGCGCCCTGAAAATCGCCGTGGCCAACGGGCGACTGGAACAGGACGGCGAGCAGTACCGGGTCGTCGAGTGAGCGCAGCGCGGGTCGACTCCTGGAGTGACAGATTATTGACCCGCGGGGCCGTAGCGACGGTATGCCCGACGCGATATCCGACGACGCCGTCGAACTGCTCACCAGCGGCGCCCACGTCGGCCATCTGGCCACCAGCCACGAGGACCGGCCCCACGTCGCGCCCGTCTGGTATAACTACCGCGAGGGCGACATCGAACTCGTCACCACCGGGAAGAAACTCGAGAACATTCGGCACAATCCCAGGGTCGCACTGTCGGTGCAGGACACCGACGAGGGCGAGGCTCGGTGGGGGATGACACTGCGCGGGACGGCGACCGTCGTCGAGGACGACGCGGAAGCGAGCGCGATTCACCGACGCATCAACGACCGCTACGGCGCCGACGAGGACGAGTGGAACGAGAACACCGCCGTCCGAATCGATGTCGGGTCGGCGAACTACTGGACCTACGACTGACTGGACGACGTGACCGCCGGGACCGACGACTGGTCGGTCGAAAACGGAAAAACCGCGATAGTGGTGATCTCCGGCCGGCTCTACATGTAACCGAGGTCGCGCAGGCGCTCCATCAGGTCCTCTTTGTCCTGGGCGCGGCCGGCGCGTTCGGTCGTGTTGGCCATGTCCTGCAGCCAGGCGGGCTCGTCGGCGGACTTGTCCGTCGACACTTCGCTGCCCAGCGAGCGGAAGCCGGCGAAGTACTTCGGCGAGACCGGGACGTCCTCCTTCTCGATGCCCTCGGGGAGGTCGTCCTGGCCCTGTGGGACGTAGCCCTCGTCGGGGTAGTCCTCGACCGTGTCCGGCACGACGAAGTTCCAGAACGCCTCCCAGACGTCGGGCTCGGCGAACTGGAGTATCGGCTGGATGCGGTCGTGGGGCGGGTAGATGTCGGGGTCGTGTCGCGGCGAGAAGAACGTCTCGTCGGCGCGGGACTCCTGTTCGTCCCAGCGGATACCCGAGAGGATGCCGTCGACGTCGTGCTCCTCGATGGCGTCGTTCAGTGCGACGGTCTTCAGGAGGTGGTTGCCGACGTAGGTGTCAAGCAGGAACGGAAACGTCTCCTCCTCGTATTCGAGGATGTTCCGGACGTGGTGCTGGTTGTGTTCCGAGAGTTCCGAGATGGGGATGTCGTCGCCGGGGGTGAGCCCGTTCTCCTCGACGTAGTCGCCGACGTCCTCGTTGCGGGCCCAGATGACGTCCAGGTCCCACTCCTCGGCCCAGTGTTCGACGTAGTCGATGAGTTCGTCGAAGTGCTGGTAGTGGTCGATGAACA
>JBEQBH010000009.1:0-12520 GCA_041639955.1 Halobacteriales archaeon
GCCCACTTCGTCCGGGCCGACATGCGCGACCCCGACGACATCGAGACGCTCGTCGAGGCGACCGTCGCCGAGTTCGGCGGCCTGGACGTGCTGGTCAACAACGCCGGCGTCGAGACCTACACCGGCGCCGACGAGGCGACCATCGACGACTGGTCGTTCGTCGTCGAGACGGACTTCCGGGCGTTCTGGCTGGCCGCGAAACACGCCCACGAACACATCGAATCAGGGGCAATCGTCAACATGTCCTCGAACCACTCGATGGCGACCACCCCCAGCATCTTCCCGTACAACGCCGTCAAGGCGGGTATCAACGGGATGACCCGGGCGATGGCCGTCGACTTCGGCCCGGGGATTCGGGTCAACACCGTCGCGCCCGGCTGGGTCGAGGTCGACCGGACCACCGGCGATATGGACGCCGAGCGCCGCCGGGAACTGGAGAACATCCACCCGACGGGCCGGCTGGGAACCCCCGAGGACGTCGCCGGCGCCGTCGCGTTCGTCGCGAGCGACGACGCCGCGTTCGTCACCGGGAGTACGATTACCGTCGACGGAGGGCGAACGGCCGTTCTCCAGGACGACTTCCTGCCGGACTACGCGGAGGAACCATGACCGTCGGCGTCTGTTACTTCCCCGAGCACTGGCCCCGAGAGCGCTGGGAACGGGACGTAGAGCAGATGGCCGAGGCCGGCCTCGAATACGTCCGCATGGGGGAGTTCTCGTGGTCCCGTATCGAGCCCGAGCCCGGCGAGATAGACCTCTCGTGGCTCGAGGAGGCGGTCTCGCTCATCGGCGACCACGGGATGAAAGCGGTGCTGTGTACGCCCACGGCGACGCCCCCGAAGTGGCTCGTCGACGAGTACCCCAGCATCCTCCAGGAGGAGCCGGACGGAACCGCTCGCCACTACGGGAGCCGCCGGCACTACTGTTTCAACTCCACGGAGTACCGCGAACAGACCCGGCGTATCGTCTCGGTGATGGCCGAGCGGTTCGCGGACAACCCACACGTCGCCGGCTGGCAGACCGACAACGAGTACGGCTGTCACGAGACGATTCGCTGCTGGTGTGACGACTGCGCGACGGCGTTTCGCGGGTGGCTCAGGGACAAATACGGCGACATCGAGTCGCTCAACGAGAGCTGGGGGACGAGCTTCTGGAGCCAGCACCTCCGGTCGTTCGACGAGGTCGACCCGCCCCGTCACACCGCCGCCGAACACCACCCCTCGCGGCTGCTCGACTACTACCGGTTCAGCGCCGAAAGCGCCGTCGATTACAACGCCATCCACGCGGAGCTACTGCGGGACGCGAACGAGGACTGGTTCGTCGCGCACAACTTCATGGGCGATTTCGACTCCTGTGACGTCTACGGCTTCGCGGACGACCTGGACCTGATAACGTGGGACTCCTACCCCACCGGGTTCGCACAGGACCGACGGCCCGGCGCGGCCAGTGCCGACGAACTGCTGGCCGGTGACCCGGACCAGGTCGGGATGAACCACGACCTCTACCGCGGGGCCAAACAGCAGCCGTTCTGGGTGATGGAACAACAGCCCGGCGACGTCAACTGGCCGCCCTACGCGCCCCAGCCCGGTGAGGGCGCCATGCGGCTGTGGGCACACCACGCCGTCGCCCACGGCGCCGACGAGGTGCTGTACTTCCGGTGGCGCCGCTGCCGGGAGGGCCAGGAGCAGTACCACGCGGGCCTGCGAAAGCAGGACGGCTCGCCCGACCGCGGGTACCGTGACGCCGACCGGACGGCCACGGAACTGGCCGAACTGGACCTCAACCCGGTCGACGCCGACGTCGCAGTCCTGCACGACTACGACAACCTCTGGGCGACGAGTATCCAGCCCCACGCCCCCGACTGGGAGTACTGGACGCACATGCGCCAGTACTACGCCGCGCTGCGGGCCCGGTCGGTGCAGGCCGACGTCGTCCACCCGGACTGGGACCTCTCGGGGTACGACGCCATCGTCGCGCCCGCGCTGCACCTCGTCGACGAGGACCTCGCCGGGACGCTCGAAGCACAGGTCGAAGACGGAACGGAACTCCTGCTTACGGTCCGTTCGGGCAGCAAAGACCCCTTCAACAAGCTCCCCGACGCGCCCGCGCCCGGTCCGCTGGCAGACCTCGTCGGTGCGACTGTCGACCAGCACGAGTCGGTCCCGGAGCAACTGGACCGCCGTGTCACGTACGACGGGGAGACCTACAGCTACCGGACCTTCGCCGAGTGGCTCGCCCCCGACGGCGCCACCGCTGTCGGCTCACATGCCGGCGGCGTCGGGGACGGCCGTGCGGCGATCACGGAACACGAGTTCGGTGCGGGCCACGCCACATACTGTGGCGTCTGGCCCGAGAGCGGGCTCGCTGACGCGGTGGTCGCCGATATGCTGGAGCGGGCGGGCGTGGCCCACTCGGAGCGCCTGCCCGACGGCGTCCGGGCCACACAGCGGGACGGCTACACCTGGGTGACGAACTTCACGGGCGACCCAGTCGCCGTCACCGTCCCCGACGACACCCAGTGGCTCGTCGGCGGTGAAACCGTCGAGGCCTTCGATGCGGCCATCTACGAGGGCGCTGCTGCGGACCTCTCGCTCGACCAGTAACAGCAGTCCCGTCGGCACCGCTTTTCGCGGCGTTACCGGGCGTCCGAGTCTCCGGTCGATGAAATCCGTCGGTCACGGCCGGATACGCTCCTGCCGGACGCCGGCCTGAAAGTGCAATGAACAGTCAGTTGCACTTGCAAGTCGGCCAATTAAGCGAATCCGGCGCCGTTCTCTACTCGTGACCTCACAACTGACGGTAACGGGCGTCGAGGAGCACGGCGACCACTACCACGTTCGGTTTCGCGACGACGAGGAACTCGACGAACTGGAGACGCCCGACTGGGCGGCCGAACTCGCCGAGTCGGAAGTCCCGGAGAGCGACGTCCGGATGAGCCAGGACGACACGGACGAGTGGCTAATCCAGAGCGTCCGCATCCCCGTCACCCACGTCGACAGCGAGGACGACGCCTCCAGGAAGGCACTGCAGGTCGTCACCGTCGTCAGCGAACACGACACACCCGACTCGGAGTGACCGCTGGCCTCGGCGCCGAAACGGGGCCAGTCGGTACGTCGCTTTGTCGGTAGCAGTTACACGCGCAAGCGGCGGGTCACGTGAGCAGGACCGTGTTCCCCATGCCGCGGCGCTTGCGCTCGACGAGGTCCCTGGTTTCCAGGCTGTCGAGCGTTCGGCTGACCGTCGCTTTCGAGAGGTCCGTCCGGGCGACGATCTCGCTCTGGGGCAGGACGCCGTCGGCGTCTAGCACTGTCTGATACACCAGTTCCTCGTTGTTCGCGAGCCGCTCCGAGACGGTTTCCCACTCCCGCCGACGGGCCTGCAGCAGCTCGCCGCTGGAGCTCTCGGTCGCGGGCGATGCCGCCGGCGCTCGCTCCTCGGTGGCCGTCGCCGAATCGATGCCGACGAGTAGCGCTGTCGCACTCGCTCCGGCGGCACACGCCGTGACGGCGATGACAGTTGCGTCACGAAGCGTGAAACGCCAGCCGAGCGTCCCGACGCTCTGGTCGCCCGCCACGGCGACGGCCGGCGGCGCGGTCAGGAACTGTGTGACGAGGACCGCTGTAGCGATGACGAGGACGCCGGCGGCAAACAGCTCAGCGCGCGGACGGGATCGTCGCTGACTCACGGGGACTCACCGCCGTGAGTGGCCGACAATCGAGGGCGGCCGCGCCCCGGAAGCACTGCTGAGTGGGCGGCGACTGATATCGGACGCCGTGGGCTGTCGCCAAAGCGGCGTCGCGAGCGATGACCGGTCATCGCGCACCCCTGTCGAGTCGCACCAGCGACTCGACGGTCTCGGTTCGGAGGTTGACGACCACACTGTACTGTGCGCCCGAGTCGTCAGGTGTCACGGCGACGAGCACGCGGTCGTCACTCAGCCGCGGCTCGCGCCGCTCGAAGACGACGGTGTCCGTGGTCTCGTTCACCCGGACGGCAAATGCGGACGCGTTGGGTTCCAGTGCCGTCCACAGCGACGTGTTCGGCGTGGCCCCGACGGCCGCCGCCCGGTCGCTCGGGAGCCGAGTCGGAACCCTCCGGAAGGCGTACGCCGCGCTGTCCGGCGGCGGGACATCCCCGCCGACGGTCTCCGCGGACGTGGCGATTCGCTGTGCTCGGACACGCATCGACGTGGGTACGACCGTCGGCTGGCGGTCGACCGTTCGGACGACGTGATACCCGTCGTGTCGGCTGATATCGATTCGGGCGAGTGTACGCACGTCATCAACCAGCACGGACTGGTGCCCGTCGGCCGTAGCGACCAGGGAACCGTCCTCGATTGCGAGCTCGTGGGTCCGGTCGGGGACGGCCCCGGTGGCACTGCCGAAGACCGCGAGGCTACTGCCGAGGACGACCAGCGAGAGGACCAACGCCAGTCGGGAGGGCGGAACCGATTCCATGATTCGTTCTCGAAACATCGGCAGTATGAATCTGATGGTTTTCACCGTTTTCAGCCGGTGGAACGCCGATGAAACGCGTTTCAGTCGTGTTCCACGGGCGTTTCCAACGGTGATTTACAAGCACTTTCCTGCAAGCCACGAGTGCAACAGCCGGGACGACCGCTCGCGGTAGACGGTCTGCAGCTCCATGGTGCTCGTACCGCTCTGTAGGTCCCCGCCCGGTTGTTGTCCGAAAACCAATGAGACGACACAACCGACGCGAACGGAGTGAGAACGATGCAACGTGACTACAGATTCGCGATATACGCCCTCGGTATCGCGACCGTGCTGTTCGTGGCCAGCGGCGCCGCCGTCATGGCGGGTTCCGGGCTGTCAGCCGGCCCGGCGGACGGGCCCGCCAACGAGCGGAACGTGACGGAGAAAACGGCGGCCGACCAGCAGTTCAACGTGACGCTGAACCGGACCGGCGACGGCGAATACACGTTCCGGCAAGCCGACCGCACGTGCAGCGGCGCCCTCCGACTCGACGGCCTGTCGCGGAACAGGACCACCCACCAAGTCGGGAACGTGACCGTCACGCTGGTCTCCCACCACGACGGTGCGGCAGTCGAAACGGTTGGCCGCCAGCGTTTTGCCGAACTCGTCGTCGAAGAGACGGGTGACCGTGCCGGCCTCAGCGCGTACGGCCAACTCGAAGTCCAGGTCAATCAGTACTACGAGTCCACGGCCCGCGAGGAGCCGCTTGGCGTCGCCGGCATCCGGGTCCGGCCCGCCGACGACTGTCTCCCGTCGGTTCGGGGGACGGTCGACCTCGCCAACGAGACTGCCGACGTGCGGACCGCCCACCCCGACATCGACGAGGTGAGTCTGAACTACACCGACAACATCGGTGTACTGGACCAAGACGACCGAGCGCTGATAGAGCGTCTCGTCGTCTCCGACGGGCAGACGAGCTACAACATCCGGACACACCTCGACGCCACGGAGTTGCGGGCGACTACCGCGGAAGCGACCGGTGACGGTCGCGTCGACGTCGAACTCCAGCGCCCCGGCGGGAACGGCAGTGCAGTCATGCTGACCGTTGACCTCGATTCGGAGACCGTCGTCAACTCCTGGGTCGAGAGACAGATAGAGGAGGAGAACGTCAGGACGGTCGAGGCCGACGCCCGCAACACGCCCGGAGAGGCCAGTCGCGTCGGCTTCGACCTCACCGAGTCGAACGTCACGGTGGTTAACGAGACGAGCGGGTAACGCCGGTCCGGCGCCCGAGCGCGGCGCTTGGCCGACCAGCCCGTGACGTCAGCGCTCGTCCGTGTACCATCGAATCGGAGAATCACACCCGCGAAGATGCGCACTACATCGAGAACGTCATCTCACTGTGTATCAGTTGCCACCGGAAAGCCGAATTTGGAAAGATAGAATCGGACTATCTCGAGTCGCTGATAGCTGATTCGTAAACAGGCGATAGTAGCGTGAGTCGGCCGTCGGAACTCCCCCTGAAACGCAGAGTCGTCGATGCAAACGGGCACGAGTGCCGAGACGCTTTGTTGCACGATGGAATTCCACTGCGTCGGACCGGTGGCGAACGAGTGAACGGTGGCCATATACCCGAATGGACACTCCACTGACCTATCGGGAATTTGGGCCGAATGTGGCCATTTGTCCAGCTAAAATTTGGATAGGTTGTGAAGCGTTTGGGAGAAGTAGGTCCGGGTGCGGGAATTGAACCCACGTCTCAGCCACCACAAGGCTGAAGGATACCACTACCCCAACCCGGACACGCTGGCTGAAGCATCCTTAGCTATCCCGCTGGCACAGAAATACGTTACGAATCGGGCCCTCTGTGGTGTGAGCCGCCATCGCATATGATTCTTCGCCATCGACGAGTACGGGCGATAGTGTCGGGGACGCAGTCGAGATGGACGACGAGTTGCTCCAGCGGTCGGCACAGACGAGCTACCGCGTGGGACGAGCGCTGATCGGATGTGGATACGCCAGCCACGCTATCGGTGCTGGCTTCTCAGTACGGTAATGGTGGCGTCCCGTCGAACGATGGCCGCGAAGGAACTATGACCGTACGGCGACGAAATCGGCCGTGAACCTCCTCCCGTGGCTGCTGAACTGGCCGCCGTCACGGCGTATGGTCGTGACGTTCCTGCTCGTCACCGCTTTTAGCACTGGCACGCTCCTGTTGTTTGCCCCGCTCACCGACCAGCTACAGAACGAGAACGTCACCGTCGAGACGACGGACCTCACAGTTCGTCTGAACGACGAGCAGGCCACGCCTGAGAGCGAGGACGGGGGCGTTCAGACGTGTCTCGCGAGCGGGACGCCGGGCGACCACATCAGCGTGACTGGGTCGGTCAACGTCGACATCCCGAGCGGTGAGCGGCCGCGCGACGGCGCGACTGTCGTCGTGGGCATGACCGACATCGGAGAAACCACGAGCGGCGAAATCGAGCGCACGGGTGGCACGTTCGACGTGTTCTGGCTACTCGACGACGACGAGACCGTCGCCGTTGGAGACACGGCGACAGTTCAGATTCAGGTCCGGGGCGGTGGGGAGACGCTCACCACAGCCACCCGGTCGGTCGTCGTAGAGGCCGCGTCGCGGACCTACGACTGTTGAGACACGGGGGGAGAACGACTCCCGCTCCGACGCCGACCAGTGGGCGTTCACTGTGCGCAGTGGGTCAAGCGGTAGTACAGTGCCCAATCGCTGCCCGGGAGTAGTGTCGGTCGGACAGGGGTATCCACGGAGCGACTGTCAGGACGTGGCCTCCCGCCGCGTCCAGCGTCGTGTCTTCCCGTCCGGGTCAAGGAGACGTACGGTCAGGTAGACCACCGAGACGGCGGCGGCGTATTCGACGACGCCGGCGAACAGGTGGAGGTCGGCAGGGACGTGGACGGAGACCAGGAGCGGGCGATAGTTCATCGTCGCGTGCAAGAGCGCGACCAGCCAGAGGTTCCCCGTGAGCGCGTAGACGACACCGAATGCGAGGCCGGCGAGTGTCAGTCCGGCGAGCCGGACAGCAAGCGCTGGACCGACGCCGTGTCCCGACGCCAGGAACCACCGCGGCAGGTGGAAGACGGCAAAGAGGAGCGCCACGGCCGCGACGCCGGCGAGGACCGCCCGGCGGCTGTCGCCACCGAACATGGCGACGAATCGCCCCTGGAGATACGACCGGAAGAACAGTTCTTCGGGGACGGCGGTGAACAGGAGCGAACTGGCGAGAGCCGCGAGATAGGCGAGCGGATGGGCGGCGGCACGCGACCACGTGGCGTCGAAGCCGGCGACACCCCCGACTGCGAGGGCGAGTGCGGCGAGATTGTACAGCGCCCAGAACGCGACGAGAACGCCGCCCACGGTGACGAGCGAGCGGACGGGCGGGAAGATAGTGTGTACCGAGACGCCCTCGGCGGTGGACGCGCCGACGGCGAGGGCAGCGAGGAACAGGCCCCAGGCCATCCCGAGGAGGGGCGGCGGTGATTCCGTGGGGGAGACGACCACCAGCGCCGAGAGGACACCGACCACGACGAGATACGCGGCGACGGGAACCAGCGGGGACCGCTCGAACGTCGGCGGGACTGTGTCAGCCAGCACCATCACTACGTGTCCCACGCTGGCTGTTCGACGTGTCGGTGCCAGAACGACGGGTCGAGATACGCGTCGTCGATACCGGCCGCGCCGGCGAGGCCGGCGGCCCGCCCGACGGCGGCCCAGAGGGGGCGCTGGACCGGTTCCGGGACCGTCGACACCGCCGTCTCGTCGTAGAGGTCCGCCGCGATTGCGAGCGAGTGCAGCAGTCCCGGACCGGGATAGCGTCCGTCGTCGTCGCGGCCGCGTTCGTGTGCCAGTCCCCAGGCCGTGTAGAGCCCGCGTACCGTCCGCATCGACGGGAGTTGCGCGCGGAAGGCGACGGTCCCGTCGGTGTCGTTTCGGAAGGTGTGGGCCTGTCCCGGGTCGACGGTCAGCGAGTCGTCGGGGGCGAGTCTGACGGGGTCGCCCTCGCGGACGACGGTGAGGGTGCCTTCGAGCACCCTGAACGTCTCCGTCGTCGGATGGTGGTGGGGCGGTGGCGCGGGTGAGGCCGGCGAGACCCACTGGAGGAGCACGGGCCGGTCGGTCTCGCCCCGGTCCGGTCGCTCCAGCAGTGTCGCCCACGTCCCGCTGGCCGGGTCGGAGGCGAGCGGACGGGGCGACTGTCGCAACCGGACGCTCGCTGCACTCCCGCGGTCCAGTTCGAGCGTCGGCCCGTCCATCGGGTTGCCGTCGGCGAGCGGACGACCCGTCGAAAAGGTCTGCCCGTCGCTGCCGTCGATACGCCTGCCGCCGTCGCGAGAGCGTCTCTCGGAGTCCATCTCGGGTCCGAGCTACGGGCCATCGTCGAATGGAGCTTCTGTGAGGTATGCATCGGGGATTTATCCATGCCTCGGCCGATAGGCGGGGGCGTGAAACACCTCCAGGTCACCGTCCACGTCGACGACGACCGGGCGCCGGAGTTTTTCCGGGTGCTGGCCGACTCGCCGCCCATCGCAGAGGCGCGGCTGGTCGACTGGAGCATGACCGCGGACGACCAGTCGACGCTCCTGTACACGGTCGATGGCGACCCGACGCCCGTCGCCGAACGAGCGGCCGACACCGCCGGTATCGAGTCGGTGGAACTGTCGGCGACGGCGGAGGGCCAGACGTACGTGCTAGTGGTCATGCGACCGCTGGAGACGCCGCTGTTCGCCGCTATCCATCGAGCGTCCACACAGGCGGGTCTCATCGTCCGCAAACCCATCGTCTACCGCGACGGGACGATGGCGGCCCGGGTCGTCGGCGACGCCGGCGCCCTCCAGCGTGCTCTCGACGCCGCACCCGATGGAGTCGACGTCCAGATAGACGAAATCGGCCGGCTCCGGGCGCATGCCGACGAGCCGGTAGCGAGTCTCAGCAAGCGACAGCGCGAAGCGGTCACAGCCGCGCTCGAACTGGGCTACTACGACCAGCCCCGCGGGGCGACACACGAGGACGTCGCCGCCGAACTCGGCTGTGCGCCGCCGACGGCCAGCGACCACCTCCAGAAAGCGGAGGCGACCATCGTCCACGCGGTGATGGACCAGTTCGGGGGTGGCACGTGATTTCGGTGCGGGCGTTCGACGGGGACCGGTTCGACGGCATCGTTTCCGGGCCGTAGCTCTATACCGCCGACGTGGTCGGCGAGCGCGAGTGGGAAGCGACGGTCACGCCGTTGCGACCGTCAGTCGACGAGCAGCGCGTACAGCACAGCAGCGAGACCCGCGACGGTCAGGAGGTTTCGGACGAGCAGGATGTACCCGACACCGGCGCCGAGTCGCTCGGCGGCGGCGACAGCGAGAAACGCGCCCGTGGTGAGGAGGGCAACGCCGAGGGCCAGCCACCGCATCTTCCGGACGCCGTTGCGTCGAAAGCCACGGTACGCCTGTGCCGCGACGAACAGGCCGACAGCGGCCGTCAGCCCACGCGAGAGGAGCGCAACCGTCTCCGGCGTGAGAGCGGCCAGGAGCGCAACGGAAGACAGCGTCACTGCGACCGCCCTCCGTAGACGACCCGCAGGACGGTCCCGAGTCCGAGCAGTTCACAGCCGCTGACCAGGACCGACCGGCCCACCGTTCCGACGCCGGTGAGCGTCGGGAGTCCGACGCGGAGGAGTTCCGGGAGCGTCGTGAGCAACAGCAACCCGACGGCGAGGACGAGCAGGTCACGCCCGCCGGGGCCCCGTCGGTAACCCCGGACGAGCACCGCCGCGATAGCCAGCGACAGGGTGATGGCAAGCGCCGAGAGCACCACCACGGCCAGGGCGACTGTCGGCTCGGTCCCGGTCGCACGCAACTGGAAGACAACCATCTCAGGACAACCCCTCGAACAGGTCGGTGAATCTGTCTGCCGGGTCGGTCGACGAGCGAGTGACGGCCACGTCGTAACTCCCGTCGGCGAAGGAGACGGTCACGTCCTCGACCGTCGCCACGTAGCACTTGTAGTGGTGGCCGTCGGGGTCCAGTTCCTGCCGGTCGGTGACGAGATTCGCGTCCTGAAGCCTGTCGAGACGCCGGTAGGCCGTCGCATCGGACATCTCACAGGCCGCACACAGTTCGGTGACGGACATCGGTTCGGTGGTGAGTTCGGCGAGGATGGCCCGCGCGTACTCGTCGTCGAGCAACGCGAGGAGCTCGTCGTCATCCTCGTCCATACACGTTGCGCCGGTCGAGGATGTATAAAAAGCCCTCCACGGCTTCCGGGACGGAAGCGCTGTGCGTGGTGATACGTCGCGCTCGCTCGTCGGTCGGGATATGCCCGAGGAACCGACGGGACGAGGGACCGAGACGACGACGCGACGGCTCTGGAAGTGCCTGACGTGGCCGGTGTGGAACCGCAGACAGCGACGTCTCCGGGCCCCGTTGCGGGCGCTCCTGCCCGTCGTGGCGACTTTCCTCGCCTTCGCGGTCGTCCAGACGGCGGTTCGCGCCCGATTCGCCCATCCGATACGGGAACCGCTCGAAGCGGCCGGATTCGCCCTGGTTCTGCTGGCTGCGGTGCTGGTCAGCGCCCGGGCGCTCGACCGGCGGCCGGTCAGCGAGTTCGGGCTGTCGTTCGACCGCTCGTGGTGGCGCTCCTTCGGCGTCGGCGCGCTGATAGCGACGGGTATCAACGGCGGCGCGCTGCTCGTCTCGCTGTGGGCGGGATGGGCGGAGGTCGTCGGCGTCACTCGGGGAGCGGGTGACCTGCCGTTCGCGCTCGCGATGGCGGTCGTGTTCGGCTACGTCGCGGTGGCGGCGACGTGGGAGGAGTTCGTCATGCGGGGGGCGTTGCTCAAGAACCTCGCCGAAGGCGCCGACGGGTTCCTCCCGCGATGGGGCGCCGTCGGACTCGCGGTCCTCTGTAGTACGCTCGTCTTCGCCGTCCTCCACGGCGGGAAAGTCACCCACGCGAGTCAGTACGGCTACTACCTGCTCGCCGGCCTGATTCTCGCCGGCGCGTACGTGCTGACCGGCGAGCTGGCACTTTCGGTCGGGTTCCACGTCTTCTACAACGTCACACAGAGCGCGGTGTTCGGGCTCGGGCACTCACAACAGACGCCCGAGTTGCTCGCTGTCGACATCGTCGGACCCGCAACGTGGGTCGGCGAGGAGGGACTCGTCTTCGTCGGGTTCGCCGCTGTCGGGGGCCTCGCCCTGCTGGGATACGTCCGCTGGCAACACGGGCGACTCGCGCTCGCCGACAGCGTCACCCGCTGGACGCCGCGATAGCTGGACGCCGACACGGCGCCGGGTGAGACGGCCACGGAGAGGTGACCGGCGGCGCGGGCTGAATCCTCTTCATGCTGGCCGACCAACCTATGACTATGCAGTACACCCGTCCGCTGAAACGCGTAGCCGTCGGGGCGAGCGCCCTCCTGGCGGCCCTACTGGCCGCTCGTCGCTGGCGTTCGCGCCAGTCGGCACAGCGTGTCGCCGCACTCGAAGGGGTGGCGACGACGGGCCGGGAAGCAACGTTCGACCCGGCCGACGTCGAAGATCTGCCGACGCCGGTCCGTCGGTACCTGAAGAGCACGATTCCCGAGGGTCACCCCCTTGTCGACACCGCGCGAATCGAGCAGACGGGACAGTTACGGGCCGGTGACGCGTCCTCGCCGTGGTACCCCTTCACCGCGACCCATCGCGTCACGGTCGTCCCGCCGGGATTCTTCTGGGACGCGACGGTTCGGTTCGCGCCGCTGGTCACCGTCTCGGTACGCGATAGCTTCCGTTCGGGGGAGGGCTCGGCGGCGGTCTCGCTGTGGGGCGTCATCCCGTTCGACAGTGCCGAGTCGAGTCCGGAACTGGTCGAGGCCGAACTCCAGCGCCATCTCGCCGAGGCGGTGTGGTATCAGACGGCGCTGCTCCCGCGGGAGGGTGTCGAGTGGGAGCCGGTCGACGACCGGACGGCCGAGGCGACCGTCGAGTGCGGCAACGTCTCGGCCTCGCTGACGTTTGCCTTCGACGGCGACGAGGTGACGCGAGTGGACGGCGAGCGCTACCGACGCGTGGACGGTGGGTTC
>JBEQBH010000010.1:0-12444 GCA_041639955.1 Halobacteriales archaeon
TTCGCCCCCTTGTGTTTGAGCATGCCGGGGTAGACGTCCAGCGTCGTGAACTCGTAGGCGCCGGTCTCGGACTCGGCGTTTGTCAGCGCGTTCAACAGCGTCGACTTCCCCACGCTCGGGAACCCGACGAGCGCGACTGTGGCGTCACCGTGTTTCTCGACGCCGTAGCCGCCGCCGCCGCCGGACCCGGACTGCTGCTCTAACTTCTCCTTTTTTTCCGCGAGCTTCGATTTCAGCCGACCGATATGCGCCTCTGTCGACTTGTTGTAGGGCGTACTGGCGATTTCGTCTTCGAGTTCCTGAATCTCCTCTTCGAGCCCCATCGTGTGTACGTCGGCCGCGCACGCCGAATAAGGCTTTCTTCCCTCGCCGACGAGGTCCCTGACAGCGCCGGGCCGAAGTCGGGTACGTGAAAAGATTTCGACACACCTATACGAAGTCCGGTGCCAGCATCCGATAATGGTGAACGCGGACCGATTCCGTGACAGCACGCAGATTCTGTTACCTGCGGGTGCGCTCAACGGGATTCGCGAAGAGCTGGAATCCCGCTTTACCGTCACCGTCCGCACCGAGGACGAACAGGTCCGTATCATCGGCTCCCCCGTCGAAATCAAGGACGCCGGCGACTTCCTCGCGATGAACGGCGTCACCTTCGCCTGAACCTTTTTTCGCGTCGGGCCGCCTCCGGCGACCGCTCCTTGAAAAACGTTCATGAAAAAGGCCGGAATCTCGGCTTTCGGCCTCGATTCCGGAGAAACCGCTCCCGCTGGCGAGCGGTATGCACTGCGACAGGCCGTACCCGCACTCGGCCCGTGTGTCGCCCTCACGCGGCGTCCCCCGAAACGCAATCCTTTAAACCGCCTAGTGGGATTGGTCGTACATGGCTGGAACTATCGAAGTGCTCGTTCCCGGCGGGCAGGCCAACCCTGGCCCGCCCCTCGGTCCCGAGCTGGGTCCGACCCCCGTGGACGTGCAGGCAGTCGTGCAGGACATCAACGACCAGACGGAAGCGTTCGACGGGACCGAAGTCCCCGTCACCGTCGACTACGACGACGACGGGAGCTTCACCATCGAGGTCGGTGTCCCGCCAACGGCCGAGCTCGTAAAGGACGAGGCCGGCTTCGACACCGGCAGCGGCGAGCCCCACGAGGAGTTCGTGGCGAACCTCACCGTCGACCAGGTCATGCAGATAGCCGAGCAAAAGCAGTCCGACCTGCTCGCCTACGACCTCAAGAACGCCGCCAAGGAAGTCGTCGGCACCTGTGCCTCCCTGGGCGTCACCATCGAGGGCAACGACCCCCGCGAGTTCAAGGAGCGCATCGACGGCGGCGAGTACGACGACGAGTTCGCCGCGCAGGCGTCGGCGTAAGTCGGCCCATATCTGCGGTCTTCTCCGGATTCATCGCCCGTGAGCGGCGCCACTATCCGGCTTGCGCTCCCCCTGGACAGCGGTTCGACGGGTTTAAGTTTCCGATAGGCTTCTTCTCCGACGAGACAGGCATCCGCCTGTTTCACTGACCCGTAGAAGCCGTTTGGCGTACTACGGAGGTGAACAATGGCAGACCAGGAAATTGAGAACGCAGTCTCTCGCGCACTCGAAGAGGCACCTGAGCGGAACTTCCGCGAAACGGTCGACCTCGCAGTGAACCTGCGCGACTTAGACCTTAACGACCCGTCGAACCGCGTCGACGAGTCCGTCGTTCTTCCTGCTGGCACCGGACAGGAGACCACCATTGTGGTCTTCGCCGAGGGCGAGACAGCCCTCCGTGCCGAGGAAGCCGCAGACGACGTACTCGACGAGGACGAACTCGCAGATCTTGGCGACGACGACGATGCCGCCAAGGATCTCGCCGATGACACTGACTTCTTCATCGCGGAGAAGAACATGATGCAGGACATCGGTCGCTATCTGGGGACCGTCCTCGGTCCGCGCGGGAAGATGCCGGAACCGCTCGACCCCGACGACGACGTCGTCGAGGTCGTCAACCGAATGAAAAACACCGTGCAGCTTCGCAGCGGAGAGCGTCGGACCTTCCACACCCGCGTGGGTGCCGAGGACATGTCCGCCGAGGACATCTCGGACAACATCGACGTCATCGTCCGCCGCCTGCACGCAGACCTAGAGAAGGGGCCGCTCAACGTCGACACCATCTACGTGAAGACGACGATGGGCCCCGCTGTGGAGGTGGCCTGATATGAGCGCCGAAGGCGAGCGCAAGACCGAAACCATCCCACAGTGGAAACAGGAAGAAGTCGACAACATCGTCGAGATGATCGAGTCCTACGACTCGGTCGGCGTCGTCAACATCGCCGGGATTCCGTCCCGACAGCTCCAGGAGATGCGCCGTGACCTCCACGGCACCGCGGAGCTTCGCGTCTCCCGGAACACGCTGCTGGTCCGCGCCCTCGAAGAGGTCAACGACGGCCTCGAAGGGCTGACCGAGCACATCGCCGGCCAGGTCGGACTCATCGGTACCGACAGCAACCCCTTCTCGCTGTACCAGGAACTCGAAGCGTCGAAGACGCCCGCACCCATCGGTGCCGGCGAAATCGCCCCGAACGACATCGTCGTTCCCGAGGGCGACACCGGCGTCGACCCCGGGCCCTTCGTCGGCGAGCTCCAGTCCATCGGCGCGGACGCTCGCATCCAGGAAGGGTCGATTCAGGTCCTCTCGGACTCCACCGTGCTCGAAGCGGGCGGGGAAGTCTCACAGGAACTCGCGAACGTCCTCAACGAGCTCGGCATCGAGCCCAAGGAGGTCGGGCTCGACCTCCGCGGAGTCTTCTCCGACGGCGTGCTCTTCGCCCCCGAGGAGCTGGAAATCGACGTCGAGGAGTACGAGCAAGACATCGCCGCGGCCGCGAGTCGGGCCTTCAACCTCTCGGTCAACGCCGAGTACCCGACTGCGACCACGCTCCCGACGATGCTCCAGACCGCGACCGGCGACGCCAAGAGCCTCGCGCTCTCGGCCGCCATCGAGGACCCAGAGGTCGTCCCCGACCTCATCAGCAAGGCCGACGCACAGCTTCGTGCGCTGGCCGGTGCCATCGACGACCCGGACGCGCTGCCAGAGGAACTCCAGGACGTGGAGGCCCCGGCAGCCACAGAGGAACAGACTGACGACCAGACCGAGGACACCGACTCCGAGGACGACGCCGACGACTCCGAGGCCGAGGCAGACGAGGCCGAGGACGACGATGACGACGACGCCGGCGACGCGCTCGGAGAGATGTTCTAACCACACCAACACAGAACAATGGAATACGTTTACGCTGCACTCATCCTGAACGAATCGGGCGACGAAATCAACGAAGAGAACCTCACAGACGTACTCGAGGCCGCCGGCGTCTCCGTCGAGGAGTCCCGCGTCAAGGCCCTCGTGGCCGCCCTCGAGGACGTCGACATCGAGGAGGCCGTCGAGCAGGCCGCCGCCGCACCGGTGCCCGCCAGTGGCGGCGCCGCCGCGCCCGCTGAGGGTGGCGACGACGAGGCCGACCACGACGAGCCGTCCGAGGAAGAGGTCGCCGAAGCCGAGGAAGACGACGACGATGACGACGACGACGAGGCAGACGGCGAGGGCCTCGGCGAACTCTTCGGCTAATCCGGCCGACACCAACCAGATTTTTCTTCGCTGCTACCGGGGAGCGGTAGCGCTATTCGGGGCAGGCGGTCGCTCGCGAGCCCGCTGACATGCGGAGATTCAAATACCGGAAGGGGGCCAGCCCCAAGCGTGGTCCCGGTCAGCATCGTCACGGACCCGCTCGGCGTCGTAGCCTTGCTTGCGGCCATCGGTGGCGGAATCGGCCTGGGGACGGCAAGCGGGCTGGTCCCCGGGCTCCACGCCAACACGCTCGCGCTCCTGCTGGCAGCGACAGCAGGTTCGGTCCCCGGACCGCGGGTGTACGTCGGTGCGGCGATGCTGGCCGCAGGGGTGACCCACACCTTTCTCGACGTGGTGCCGGCGCTGGCCCTGGGCGTCCCCGACCCGGCGATGGCCGCTGGCGCGCTGCCGAGTCATCGGCTGGTCATCGAGGGGCGGGGCCGGGAGGCGCTTCGGCTCTCGGCACTGGGAAGCGGTGGGGCGGTCGTCCTCGCGGTTCCGCTCGCCGTCCCAGTGACGTGGCTGATGGTCCGCATCTATCCGCTCGTCACGGCGCATCTCTCGGTGGTGCTTGGCGGTATCGCCGCTCTGCTCGTCCTCTCTGAGCCGGGCTGGAAGCGACGGGCGGGGGCGATACTCTCACTGGGTTCGAGCGGGGGGCTCGGCCTCGCCGTGCTCGATGCGCCGGTCGCGGGGGCGCTCCCCGTCGCGGACGTGCTGGTCCCCGTGTTTTCCGGCCTGTTCGGCGCGCCGGTGTTACTGGCTGCTATCGAGGGCGAGGGCGTCCCGCCACAGGCCGACGCGAGGGTGACGACGCCGCCACGGACCGTCGCCACCCTGGCGACCGTCGGGACGCTGTGCGGGGCGGTCGTCGGCTATCTCCCGGGTGTCTCCAGCGCCGTCGCCGCGACGCTGGCGCTCGGCCTGACCACCCGGCACGGCCCGAGAGCGTTCGTCGTGACGACCAGCGGCGTCAACACGGCCACCGCGGTGTTTGCGCTGTTCGCGCTGGTTGTCTTTGGCGACCCCCGTACCGGCGTGTTGGTGGCACTGAGCCGTGCCAGGGTCCCGCTCGCGCTCCCGGCGCTGCTTGCCGCAGTCGCCATCGCGGCGGTCGCCGCCGCTATCCTGGTACCCCACCTCGGAGACCGCTATCTACGGACGGTCGGACGACTGGACCCAGTCAGACTGTCGGTCGGCGTCCTCGTGGGGCTGGTGGGGCTGTCGGCCGTCTTCGCGGGTCCGCTCGGCGTCGGCGTCTTCGGCGCCGCGACGCTCGTGGGTCACCTCCCGCCGACGACGGGGTGTCGACGGGCGACGCTCATGGGGGTGTTGCTGGTCCCGCTGGCCCTATAGATAGTCGCGGCGCCGGAAGTGCAACAGCATGGTTGCGCCCATCAACAGCATGCCCAGCATCGCGGCCGGGTAGCCGTATCGCCAGCCCAGTTCCGGCATGTTGTAGGGTCCGCCGGCGAAGTTCATCCCGTAGATGCCGGCGACGAAGGTGAGCGGGATGAAGATGGTCGCGACGACGGTGAGAACCTTCATGACCTCGTTGGTCGACTGGGAGACGGTGTTGAGGTAGATATCCCGGGCACCGCTGACGAGGTCCCGGTAGGTCTCGGTCAGGTCGGCTAGCTGGACGAGGTGGTCGTAGATGTCCCGGAAGTACTTCTCGGTCTGGGGCTGGATCTGCTTCGGGTCGCCCCGTGCCAGCAGACCGACGGCCTCGCGGGCCGGCCACACCTGCTTGCGGAAGGAGAGCAGGTCCCGGCGGACGTCGTTTATCTTCTCAATGGTCTCGCTGTCGGTCGAGACCGTTACCTCCTCCTCTATCTCCTCGATGTCGGTCTCTATCTCGTCGAGGACGTCGAAGTAGGCGTCGACGATGACCTCGATAGCGCGACAGGCGGTGAAGTCCGGCCCCCGCTGGAGGAGCCGTTCGTCGCCGCGTTCGGCCGCGCCCATCACGCGCTGTATCGGCCCCGGCGGGCCGGTCCCAAGCGAGACCACCCAGTCGCGGCCGATGAAGATACCGACCGGTCTGGTCTCGACCTCCTTCTCGAAGGTGGTCTCGCCGGGCGTGAGACTGATGGCTTTCAGCAACACGAAGGTGTACTCCCGGAACTCCTCGGTCTTGGCCCGGACGTCGCCGCGCATATCCTCGATGGCGAGCGGGTGGAGGTCGAAGGCCGACTGGACCGTCGCGACCTCCTCGTCGGTCGCGTCCGCGACGTGGACCCAGGTCGTGCCGGCGGCCTGTCGCGCCTCGGTGAGGTCGTCGTGAGCGACGGCTTCCTCGCCGGCGTAGACCAGCGCCGATATCACGCTGGGGCCTCCGCCGTATCCGAATGGCCGACCGCAAGCAGCGTCACGCCGACCATCACCGCCGTCAGCGAGAAGGCCCGCCCGGGGTACGGGGCCGCGACGCCGACGAGATAGCCGGCTACTCCGCCGACTGAGAGCGCCAGTCCGGTGCCCGAGACGGTGTTCATGGGCTCTCAATCACCGTGGCGGAACAAAAGCGTACTCCCGTCGCGAGCCTGCGGAGAAGCGACACGTTGATGGGTACAAGCGCCGGTAGCTATCGGTATGGACCTGCGCGTCATCGACAAGTCGGATACGGAGCTCTCTATCGAGATTGCGGGCGAGGACCACACGTTCATGAACGTCATCAAGGGGGCGCTGCTGGAGACGGACGGCGTCACCGCGGCGACCTACGACGTCAACCCCGAACAGTCCGGTGGTCAGACCGACCCCGTCTTGACGATCAAGACGGCGGAATCGGTCGACGCCCTCGATGCCCTCGAGGCCGGCACCGACCGCGTCATCGAGAAGGCGGACGACCTGACCGAGGCGTTCGAGGCGGCGGCGTAGATTTTCAACAGACGACGTACGTGACGAAGACGGTGTCGTCGGGCGCGACGTGGACGTCGACACCGACGGTGTCGCCGCGCTCGAAGGCGTTGCCCCGCTCGACGTAGCTATCGACCAGTGCCGTCGCGAGCTGGCTCTCGTTTTCGAAGTCGCTCACCGGCTGGCCGGTCCGCTCGGGCGCCACCCGATAGGTGACGAGAGTCGGAGAGTCACACGGGAGCCCGAAGCGGGTTATCGCCTCTCGGTCGGGGCGTTCTCCCTCCCCGGCGAGGGCGGCCACGGTCGCCTTGTTGTAGTACGCGGCGGCCTCGTCGCTGGTGGCGTTCCGGGCCAGCGCGCCGGCGCCCTCGTCCTCCCGGCGCTCGTTCAGCTCGGCGACGTAGGCGCCTTCGACGCCAGCGAGCGAGAGATCACCGACGGTTTCGGCGCTCCCCGGCGCGTCGGGCACCGACGGCGGGCCCGATGGGCCGCCGAGCGTCGGCAGCGAGATGACGCCGACCGCCGACAACAGGAGGACGCCGAGCAGGACTGCCACCGCGGCGTAGCCGGCGACGTACTTCGGTTCGAGGACGTCCCGCCAGCCGGTCCCGATATCGTCTAACGGGTCCGTCTCCGGGGGCCCCTTACGCAACTGGAGGTCCGCCCCGCCACAGCGCTTACAGGGGGGTGAGTTGCGCTGGTGGGAGCGCCCGCAGTCCTGACAGACCCAGACGGTCCCCCCGGGAACGACCTCGTGGTTGACCTGCTGTACCGCCTTCTCGAAACTGCCGTGCCCACAGTTGTCACAGGGTGGGTCGTTCTCCTCGTGTGGTTTCTCGCACCACTCACACCGCCATTCCATCAGGATACCTAGGTAGTCGAGCTACAAAGGCGTCGCGGCGGGGGCAGCCCCCGCCGGAGTCGACACCGCGACCGAGCTGTTCGCGTATGACGTTTTTCCGTCGATAGCGGCACAACAATCAGCAAGCGAAGCCGTCATAGAAACCGTAGCGAGGCGGGCCGGGGTCGACTCCCTGAGCCTCGACACACCGCTGTACGACGCTGTCGACCCGGACAAACTCAATAGCTTGGTCGGCGGAGTCGACCGGATGGGCCGCTCGCCGAGTAGCGCGCCGGCCCGGCTACAGCCGAACCGGAATCCCCTGCTCGTCGAGATACTGCTTTGTCTCCGCGATGGAGTACTCGCCGAAGTGGAAGATAGAGGCCGCCAGGCCGGCGTCGGCGCCGGCGTCGACGAAGACTTCCGCCATGTCCTCCGGGCTTCCACAGCCCGAAGAGGCGATAACGGGCGTCGAGACGGCGTCACAAACCGCTTTCATCAGCGGAATGTCGTAGCCGTCCTTGGTGCCGTCGGCGTCGATGGAGTTGACGAATATCTCGCCAGCGCCCCGGCGCTCGGCTTCCTTGGCCCACTCGACGGCGTCTAGCCCCGTGCCCTCGCGGCCGCCCTTGACCGTACACTCGAACCAGCAGGACTCCCCGTCGACCTCGACGTACTGCTCGCCCTGCTCGTCGAAGCGCCGACGGGCGTCCAGCGAGATGACGATACACTGGCTGCCAAAGGCCGCGGCGCCCGCCTCGATGAGGTCCGGGTTCTCGATGGCGCCCGAGTTTATCGAGACCTTGTCCGCGCCAGCCCGTAACGTCTCCTTGATGTCCTCGCGAGTTCGGATACCGCCACCGACCGTAAGCGGGATGAAGACCTCGTCGGCCACGGCCGAGACGGTGTCGAGCATGGTCTCGCGGCCCTCCGCGGAGGCGGTGATATCGAGGAAGACGAACTCGTCGGCCCCCGACTCGTTGTAGGCCTTGGCCATCTCGACCGGGTCGCCGGTGTACTCCAGGTCCTCGAAGTTCACGCCGGTGTAGACCGCCGCGTCCCCGTTCTCGTCGACATCGACGTCGATACACGGGATGATTCGCTTGGTAAGAGTCACTGCTCGTAGGTTCGCTACAGGGGCGTTTCATCGTTTCGACTGACGCAACTACTCCGCCAGGTTCGGTGAGCGATAGCGAGAATCCGACAGTTACAGGTGGTCGCTCCCACACCATCGGGTATGGCAGACGACCACCACGACGAGGACCGGCCCGACTACGACCCCGAACACGTCGAACTGCCGGCGGCGGCGCCGCCGCTCCGGTCGACGGCCCCCCAGAGCGACTTCACCATGGGACAGGTCGGACAGGGCGCCGCAGTCGCGCTCGTCGGACTGGCGCTGACGTTCGGCGTCGCGTTCGCGCTCGTGTGACAGCCGGCGACTGTGATTTCGGACCGGTAGCGGTCGGGGCTGGCGTCGGTTCGGATTTCTGACGACCCTGTAGCTAGCTGATGTCTATGTGGCAGGGCGACAGTCTCGGTAGACATTCTCAGACACTGGGAGTGGCCATGTCGTTTGAAGTTACAGGGGTCTGACTTGTTTGTCATGACTGCCGATCCCTACGCGCAGTGGACGGGCGAACCGATGGCCGAAGACGACGTCGAGGCGCTGCTCACTGTCGCCGACCACGGCGTGCTCGGGCTGGCCGATGGCGACGACCCCTACACGATTCCGGTGTCGTTTGGCTACGACGACGGGGACGTGTTCTTCGCGTTCGTCCGGAGTGGGCCCGACAGCGAGAAGTTCGAGTTCACCGAAGACGGGAAGACGGCCCGGTTGCTCGTGACCGACATCAAAGCCCGCTTCGACTGGCAGTCAGTGGCGGTTACCGGACCGCTCAACGCCGTCAGTGTGGCCGACAGGAACTGGGGGCGACTCGTCGACGCGCTGGACGACAACCCGTGGTTCTCGACGGCGTTCGAGGACGACGAGCGCGTCGAGGGCGTCCAGGGCTGGCGACTCGTCCCCGAGACCGTCGAGGGCGTCGAGATTCGTCCGGAGTCGGGATAATCAGGCCAGTTCGTCCTCGATGGTGTCGCGCAGCTCGGCTATCTCCGCGGCGTCGTAGTGGAGCCGGTCGTCGTTGACCGTGAGTTCCAGGTGGTTCGAGCCGTCGGCCTCGCCCAGTTCGGTCACCGGGGCGACGCCGTCGAAGGCCTCTCGAACTGCGGCGGGGTCGGTCGTCTCGAAGACGACGCGGCCGGGCTGTTCGTTGAACAGTAGCCGCTTTCTGGTCCCGCGGTCGACCGTCTCCAGGTCGACGCTGGCGCCGGCGTCTTCGTGGACCATCTCCGCGAGCGTGACCGCCAGGCCGCCGTGGCTCACGTCGTGGGAGGCCAGCACGTGGTCCTCGTCGGCCACCTCGGCGATGGTCTCGACGAGTCCCGTTGGGTCGGCTGGGAGTTCCGGGAACGCGTCGGTACCGCCGAAGAGGGCGGTGTACTCGGAGCCGCCAAGCCGGGGGTCGGTCTCCCCCTCCAGCGCGCTGTCGCCGACGACGACCAGGGTCCCCTCGCCTGACAGCGACATCGGCGGGGCGTCGTACCCCTCCTTGACGCCGACGAGCGCGAGCGTCGGCGTCGGCGGGATGGGGCCGGTCGCCGAGTCGTTGTACAGCGAGACGTTGCCGCCGACGACCGGCACGTCGAGCTCGCTGCACATGTCCGCGAGCCCGTCGACGATGCCCTTGAAGCCGCCGTAGACGTCGGCTTTCTCGGGGTTGCCGCCGTTGAGACAGTCGACTGCGGCGTGGGGCACCGCGCCCTTGGCGGCGACGTTGGTGGCGTTTTCCAGCGCCACCGCGCGGGCGCCCTCGTAGGGCGCGGCGTCGGTCCAGTTGGGGTCCGCGCCGGCCGAGAAGGCCAGCCCGGTGCCCGACTCGCGGATGGCCAGCAGAGCGGCGTCGTCGCCCGGTAGCATACTCGTCCGGACCTGGACCTCGTGGTCGTACTGGCGGTAGACCCACCGTTTCGAGGCCGTGTTCGGGCTGGCGACGATGCGGTCGAAGGCCGCACCGAGGTCCATCGTCGGCAGGTCACGCTCCTGGACCGGCGGGGCCTCGCTGGGCAGGTCGTTCATCGGTGCGCCGTCGCCGAGGAACTCGGCCTCCACGTCGACGACCGTCTCGCCCTCGAACGTACAGACGTAGTTCGTGCCGGGCTCTGTGAGTTCGCCGATGACGGAGCAGCCGAGGTCGAACCGTTCGGCCAGCTCGGCGACGCGGTCGACGTTCTCCGGTGTGACCTCGTACACCATCCGCTCCTGGCTCTCGGCCAGCAGGTACTCCATAGCGTTCATATTCGGTTCGCGCTCGTGAACGCGGTCGAGTTCGATGCGCGCACCCAGGCCGCCCTTCGCGACCAGTTCGGAGGACGCGCCGCCGAGCCCGGCGGCGCCGAGGTCCCTGGCCGACTCAATCAGGTCCTCGTCCAGCAGCGCCTCGTTGCACTCGATGAGCAGCTTCTCGGCGTAGGGGTCGCCGACCTGGACCGCGGGGCGGTCCTCGGTCTCGGCGTCCTCGGCGAGGTCCTCGCTGGCGAACGAGGCGCCGCCGAGGCCGTCCCGACCCGTCGAGTTCCCGACGAGGACGAGCTTGTTGCCCGGCTCCTGGGCTTCGGCGGTAATCGTGCGTTCGGGCTCCAGCAGGCCGATACAGGAGACGTTGACGAGCGGGTTGCCCTCGTAGTCCTCGTGGAAGGCCACCGACCCAGCGACGGTGGGAACGCCGATGCAGTTGCCGTAGTGGGAGATGCCCTCGACGACGCCCTCGAAGAGGTACTGGGAGTGTTCCCGTTCGAACTCCCCGAAGTACAGACAGTCAGCCAGCGCGATGGGGTATGCGCCCATCGAGAGGGTGTCACGGACGATGCCGCCGACGCCGGTCGCCGCCCCGTCGAACGGGTCGACGTAGGAGGGATGGTTGTGCGACTCGACCCCCAGCGTGATGTACATCTCGTCGCCGTCGTAGGTCGGCAGGGAGACCACGGCGGCGTCGTCACCGGGACCGATGACGACCTGGTCGCCCTCACTGTCGAAGGCGGTCAGGAGCGGACGCGAGGAGCGGTAGGCACAGTGCTCGCTCCAGAGGTTCTCGAAGAGCGCGGCCTCTGCTCGCGTGGGCTCCCGACCGATCTCTTCGACCACTAGCTCGTGGTCAGCGTCGGACAGGCTCATTAGGAAGTCGTGGCTCCCGCCCGGCTAAATCGCTTTCCATGCAGCGCCGCTAGTAGGAATTGTGTATGAATCTGTGAACCGGATTGCGAACAGTCAGAAAGCCCCCGCGCTCTGGACCGCCGATAGACTCGCTGCGCTCGTCTATCGTGCTCTCGCTCGCGCTGCTCGCGAGACTCCCGCGACTCGTTGCGCTCCTCAGTCGCTTCGCTCCCTACGGTGCTTACGTCGTCGGGGTTCGTCCAGAGCGCGGCCCCTTTCACTCCCACCCACGCCGGCTGACCAACCGGCTACGGGAGGGGCTTTCTGGCTGTCTTGACTGACGCTTGTTAAACTGAAGACGCCCACTACAGTGCATCAAGTTACTAGGGCTCGGCCAGCAGGCTGTCGACGTAGGCCGTCCAGCCCGTACGGAGGTCCTCGGTCACGTCCATCTCCAAGGCGACGGCGATACCTGTCGACCCGTCGGCCGCCGCCAGCAGGAACGCGGCGGTCGCACGCGGCTCGACCTCCCGGAACACGCCCTGTTCGACGCCGTCAGCGACGATGTCGGTCAGCGCGTCGAGGCAGGCGGTCTCCAGTTCCAGCAGCGGCGCTCGGAGCGTCTCGTTGTACGGCGCGTGCGAGAGCAGTTCCATGATGGCGACGGCGATGCCGGCGTACTCGTGTTCGGGCGTGCGGAAGAGAAAGTCACAGGCGGCGCGCATCGCCTTCTCGGGGTCGTCGCCCTCGACGCGCAACAGGTCCCCGCGGATGTGATCGGCAGCCAAGTCCAGAAAGGCCGCAATCATCTCGTCTTTGCTGTCGAAGTAGTAGTAGAGCCCCGCCTCGCTGTTCTCGTACTCCTCGGCTATTTTCGCCGTCGTCAGTCGCTCGTAGCCGTGCTGAGCGAGGGCTCGCTGGACCGCGAGGGCGAC
>JBEQBH010000011.1:0-12199 GCA_041639955.1 Halobacteriales archaeon
GAAAACTATCGGGGTCACTCCGGCCGCTAGACACGCGGGCACGGCTCTGGATACGTCAGGCAAGCGGGGAGAAGGCGGTTCAGTCCGCGAGGATGTGTGCCGGCAGGTCGTCGCGGATAATGGTCTCACAGTACTCACAGCGGACGCCGTCGTCGACGACGGCAAAGCGGGACTCGACCGGCTCGTCCTCCGTCGAGATGCAGTTGTGGTTCGGACACTCCAGAATGCCCTCGACCATCGACGGCCGCTCGACGCGGGCCTTCTCGACGACCTCGAAGTCGCGGACGATGTTGATCGAGGCGGCGGGAGCGATGAGCGACAGCACGTCGACCTCGTTCTGGGAGAGCTCTTTGCCCTCGACTTTCACGATGTCTTTCTTGCCCAGGCGGTCGGAGGGCATGTTCATCGCGACCGAGACGGAGTCGCCGCTGGTGCCGTCGATGCCCAGGATGGCCAGCACGTTCAGCGCCTGGCCGCCGGTGATGTGGTCGATGACGGTACCGTTGCGGATTTTCGAGACGCGCAGTTGCTGGTCGTCGTCGCTCATTCGTTTGCCTCCAAGAGCAGGTCGAGCAGCGCCATTCTGACTGGGACGCCGTTGTGCGCCTGTTCGAAGTAGGTCGCGTAGTCGGTGTCGTCGACGTCGTGAGCGATCTCGTCCACGCGGGGCAGCGGATGCATCACGGTCAGGTCGTCCTTCGCGGCCGCCAGCGTCTCGCTGTCTATCTGGTACTGACCGGCGACCTCGCGGTACTCGCTCTCGTCGGGGAACCGCTCGCGCTGGATACGGGTGACATACAGAACGTCGAGTTCGGGCAACACCCCCTCCAGTTCGGTGTGTTCGCGTACTTCCGCACCCTCCTGATGGAGGTCATAGCGTACAGACCGGGGCAGTTGCAGGGACTCGGGGCTGATGAAGTGCTGGCGGGCGTTGACGTTTGTGAGTGCGTGAGCAAGCGAGTGGACGGTGCGACCGTACTTCAGGTCGCCCATGATACCGATAGTCAGGTCGTCGAAGCCGGCGTTCTCGCGGATGGTGTAGAGGTCGAGTAGCGTCTGCGTGGGGTGTTGGCCGGCGCCGTCACCGGCGTTGACCAGCGGGACGTCGACGAACTCGCTGGCCATCTTCGCCGACCCCTCCATCGGGTGCCGAAGCACCAGCGCGTCGGCGTACCCCTCGACGACGCGGACCGTGTCGGCCAGCGACTCGCCTTTCTTGACGCTTGAGGACTCCACCGAACCCATGTCGACGATGTCCCCGCCCAGGCGCCTCATCGCCGCGGTGAAGCTCATCTTGGTGCGCGTACTGGGCTCGAAAAAGCACAGCCCCAGCAGCGTGTCGGCGTGCCGGTCGGCGTAGGCCGACGGGTCCGCCGCGATGTCAGCCGCGTGGTCGAGGACCGTCTCGATGTCGGCCCGCGACAGCTGTTTGGCGCTGATGATGTGGTCGTGCCGCATCTTACTCTCACACCCGCTCCCGACGCTCTTGAATCTCCCGACACGCCGACTAGGAAGGACTAGTTGGACCGCAGTCGGTGGGACATCGAGTTCCGGCGGCGGGGGATAGAACTGCAGACAGCCAGAAACCCCCGGCCTACGACACTTGTGGCTTTCCGACTGTTCGCACGGGTAATCGAGGTATCAGATACAACGCTCGCAGTCACTAGCCAAGCGTTCAAAACCCATCCCGAGCACACCCACCCTATGCTCGCAATCGCCGGGGGGAAGGGAGGATGTGGGAAGACGACGACGGCCGTCGGGCTCGCACGCGGGCTGGCCGCGCCGGGGACACGGCCGCTGGTGGTCGAGGCGGACCTCGACATGCCGGACCTCCACCACCGGACCGGCGTCGACCGGCGGCCAGGTATCGACGACGCCGTAGACCGCGGGGACCCACGCAACGTTGCGCAGTCGGCCAGTCGCTTCCCCGGGATTGACGTGTTGCCCTGTGGCGGCGCCGACACCGCGACCGCCGCGGCGCTGTTCGAGCGACTCGCGGACGGCCGTGGTCCCATCCTGCTCGACTGCCCGGCCGGCGCGAGTCCGGACGCCGCGGCGCCGCTGCGAGCGGCCGACCGGACCGTCCTCGTCTCGACGCCGCGGGAGCAGAGCCTGCGCGACGCGGCCAAAACGGCGGCGATGGCCCGCGAACTCGACGCCCCGCCGGCCGCGGTGGTGCTGGTCCGCAGCGACGGCGGCGTCGACCCGAGCGAGTTGCTGGGCTGTGAGGCTGTCGTCCACGTTCCGGAGCTATCGGAACCTCCACTCGAAACGGAGGAATCGGCCGCGAGACACCGTCAGTGCGCCAAATTGCTACCAAGCGGAATATTTAATCGGGTGGGCGAGGTAGGTTCAATATAGCATGGTCAACCGGCTCCGTACGGGCATCGACGTCCTCGACCGGAAGCTCGACGGCGGCATCCCAGCGGGGAGCATCGTCGCGCTGACGGCCCAGCCGGCGAGCCAGGCGGAGCTGTTCCTCTACGAGTTGACCGCGACACGCGGGACGCTGTGGCTCTCGCTCGACCGCACGGCGGAGTCGGTCATCGCCAGCATCGAACAGACGCCGGCCAACACCGGCGACCCCACGGTCCGACACATCTCCGGGGAGGCCCCGCTGGACAACGCGGGCAAACTCGTCTCGGCGCTGCCCGAGACCTCCAACCTCATCGTCGACCCGCTGGACGTGCTGGAGGCCCAGGAACCCCACTCCCGGTTTCGAGCGTTCATGAACGACCTCCAGAACCACATCGTCAACACGGGCAGTATGGCCATCCTGCACTGTCTCGACGGCCGCTCGGTCCCGCCTCTTCGGGACACCACCGAACACTTCGCCGACGTGGTCTTCCAGCTCAAGACCCACACGCGTGGCGACGAGGTGGAGAACCGGCTGGCGATTCCGAAGTTCCGGGGCGGCCGGGCTCCCAACGACATCATCAAGCTCGACCTGGTCGAACAGGTCAGCATCGACACGAGCCGGGATATCGCCTAACCACTTTTTGCAACTCCTTCGGGCGCTTCGCGCCCTCAGTCGTGCAAAAACGTGGGGAAAAAGTGCTGCGTGCTCCTTTCGCGCGGCGAAGCCGCGCGGTAGTCCGCGCGCCGCGGGATAACCGGCGCCTTCGGCGCCGGATGCTTGCTCCGACTACCTATATCTTCCTCCAGTAGCGGACAGCCTGCCCTTCCCCGGGTCGCGCGACGGAGTGCGCTCCCGGCCATTTCGGTCCAGTCGTCAGAGCAGCGAGAAAGCAGTCGCTCACCGAGCAACGAACCGCGGAAAAGTCCGAGTTGGTCGTTACTCGCCGGCGTTTTCGAGTTCTTCGGCGATTTCCTCGGCGTCGACGTCGGCGTCCTCGAGCTGCTCTTCGAGGCCGCCCATGCCGCCGCCCATCATGCCGGGCATGCCCATGCCGCCACCGCCGATCTCCTCCTGGACGATGATGCGGTCGACGCCGAGCAGCTGGGTCAGCTGCTGGGCGATCTGCTGTTTGCCCATCATCCACTGCTGGTTCATGGTCAGCTGCGGGGTCGCCTCGATGTAGAGGGTGTCTTTCTCGACCTCGACGGTCTCGTACTCGGGCTCCGCGTCTTCGTCGTCCTCGTCGTCGTCGCTCTCGACGAGCTGTTCTTCCTCGACGGTCTCGTCCTCGAACCAGACGTCGAGTTCGACGTCGAGCATCAGCGAGAGGATGCCCTGAGCCTTCTCCTCGCGGTCGGTGACTTCGCTGACGACCTCGTACTCGTACTCGACGGCTTCACCGGCGAGCGGGTGGTTGAAGTCGACGCGCGCGCGGCCACCGATGATGGTCTCGAGGCGGCCCTGTTCGCCGTCGATCTGGACCTGGGCGCCGGGGTAGCGGTCGTCCTCCTCTATCTTGTCCTTCGAGACGGTGCGGACCTCGCTCTCGTCGTACTCGCCGAAGGCGTCCTCGGCGGCGACAGTCACGGTGCCCTCGTCGTCGACTTCCTTGCCGTAGATGTCCTGCTCGACGTCCGGGAAGATGTGACCTTCCCCCAGCACGATGGTGCGCGGGCCCCACTCCTGCTGGTCGGTGTCGATACCTTCCTCGTCGGCGACGTCCTCGTCGGTGGTGTCGACGAGCTGCCCTTCGTCGACGGTTCGGGCGGTGTAGGCGAGTTTGACGACGTCGCCGGACTGGAATCCGCTCTCGGGCTCTTCGTCGGCCGCGTCTTCCTCGACTGGCTCTGTCTCCTCGGCCTCGGAGTCGTTGCTCATACCCCGAAGGACTGCCGTGGCACTCTTAAGAACAACGTTTCTGGCCGGCGCTCACACGGCGGCCGGTCTCAGGCCTCGCCGCGGTTCGCTTCGAGGATGGCATCCAGCTTCGCGTGGTCGATGTTCCGCCCCGAGACCGGGACGACGACGGTATCGCCGGCGATGTCGTCGGCCCCGAGCGCGGCGGCGACGCCGGTTCCGCAAGCGCCCTCCATGACGATGCGCTCCTCGGTGAACAGCCGAGCGACGGCGTCGTGGATGGCGTCCTCCGAGACCAGTTCGAAGTCCGCCAGCCCCTCCCGGAGGATACCCATCGTGAGTGCAAACGGGACCCGCGTGGCGACCCCCTCGGCGTCCGTCTCCATCCGGTCGTGGGGCGCGAGCGTGTCCTCGTGGTAGGCCCGATGCATCGCCGGCGCTGCGGCGGACTGGACGCCCACGATATCGGCGTCGGTCACCGCACCGACGGAGAGACAGTACCCGACGGCGGCGGTCCCTCCACCGATAGGGCAGTAGAGCCGGTCGACCTCGGGGAGTTCGTCGACGACCTCCAGCCCGGCGGTGCCGACGCCGGCGAGCAGTTTCGGCTCGTTACCTGAGTGGACGTAGCGCTTGCCGGTCTCGACGGCGAGTTCCTCCACGTGCTCGCGGGCGGTGTCGAAGTCGGGGCCGTGCCGGATGACGTCGGCACCCAGTCGCTCCATGGCCGCGACCTTCCCGGCGTTTGCGTCCGCGGGCACGCCGATAGTGACGGGCACGCCGAACTCCCGTCCCGCCCACGCGATAGAGAGCCCGTGGTTCCCGGAACTGGCCGCGAGGACGCCCCGGTCGCGGAACTCCTCGTCCAGCGTGGCGAACAGATTGACACCGCCCCGGACCTTGAACGCGCCCGTCGGCAGCGTGTCCTCGCGCTTGAGGTAGACGTCGGCGCCGGTAGCCGCCGAGAGGTGTTCGCTGCGGACCAGCGGCGTCTCGGGGAGATACGGGGAGACGGTTTTCCGGGCGCGGGCCACGTCGGCCGTCGTGGGCGGCGTCAGGTCGTGATACGGGAAGACGGTCGTCTCGTCTGGCGACTCGACCGGTTCGTAGCGACCGTCCATACCCCTACCCCCGGGAGCGAACACAGTAAAACTCGCGGTCCCAGCGAGAGCGTGACCGCCCTGGACAGTCTGACTGGCTACCCGCGCGGGATATCCGAATGTGAGCGAGAAGCAAGGTTTTTTCTCCAGTTCGCAGAATCGCGTAGTAAATGCCAGATTCGACCGCTGTTGACGCGGAGTCGCTCTCCAAGCAGTACGGGTCGACCCTGGCCGTCGACTCGCTGTCGCTCTCCATCGACCGAAGCACGGTCTTTGGCTTCCTCGGCCCGAACGGCGCCGGGAAGACGACGACGATGCGGATGCTGACCGGGCTGGTCGAACCGAGCTCTGGAACGGCGACGGTGGCCGGCACCGCCGTCGAAGACCGACGCGACCTCGTCGACCGCGTCGGACTCCTCCCGGAGGAACCCCCGCTGTACACGGAGCTGACCGGGCGCGAACAGCTCCGCTTCGCGGCGGAGCTTCGGGACATGTCGTGGGACAGCGTCGCCGACCGGGCGCTCGAGCTCTGTGACCGACTCGACCTCTCCGAGGACCTCGACCGGCGCGTCGACGGCTACTCGAAGGGGATGCGCCAGAAGACGGCGTTCGTCCAGGCGGTCCAGCACGACCCAGACGTAGTCTTTCTGGACGAGCCGACCAGCGGCCTCGACCCGCGGGCCGCCAGGACCCTCCGGGAACTCATCGTCGACACCGCCGACGGGGCCACCGTCTTCCTCTCGACACACATCCTCCCGGTGGTCGAGGAAATCGCCGACGAGGTCGGTGTGCTCCACGACGGCGAACTCGTGGCGACCGGGACGCCGGCGACGCTGGTCGACCGGGCCGACGACGGCGGAGCGGAAACCGACCTGGAGGACGCCTTCCTCGAACTGACCAGCCGCGAGGCGGCGTGGGACTGAATGTGGCGCACAGACCTCCGTCGGGCCAGTGTCGCCGCGGCGGCGGAGCTGCGGGCGAGCTGGCGCCGGCTCACGGCGAGCTGGCGACGCGTCGCCGGGCTCTGTGTCTCGGTCCTTATGTTTGGTGTGGCGTTCCCAGTGTCGCTGTTCGGGCCGGCGACAGGGCTTGGCCGGGCGCTCGCGGCCGGTGACCCGCCGCTTGGCTCGCTCGGAGTGCTCACCGGGACGGTCGCCGTCGCCGGCCTCTATATCGGCGGGGCCAGCGCCATCAACCAGAACCGCATCGGCGACATCGGGGCGCTGGTTCGGACCTCGATGCCGCCGCGGGCGGTCGCGCTCGGCAGGCTGGGGAGCGAACTCGTCCAGACGGCCGTCCTGTTCGTCCCGCCGCTGGTCGCCGGGCTCGTCCTCGTCGGTTACGGTGCCGGGGACCCGCTGGTTCCGCTCCTGCTAGGGGTGGCGCTGGGCGCGATGCTCCTGGCAGCGACCCTCGCAGGCCGGGCCGGCGGTGCGACGCTGCGGTACGTCGGCGTCCTCTCCCGTCTCGGCGCGTGGGCCAAGCTTCTGGTCTTCGCGGTGGTGATGGTCCTCGTCTTCGCGGGCACGCAGGTACTCATCCGGAGTGTCCTCCCCGACGGCGGCTCGTTTCTCGGCGGACTCGGCGTGGTGCCGCTCCTGCCCGGCCGACCGCTGCAGGCCTACGCCGCCACCGCCCTCGCACCTGTCGGGACCCCGTTCCGGCCGCTCGGCGCCGTCGCGGCCGTCGCCGTCCTGGCAGCGGTGCCAGTCGGGCTCGCGACGATCGCGCGGGTCGAGACGGCGCTGCTCCTGCGTGATACTGACGCCGACAGCGACGAGTCAGCGACGCGGGTCGTCCCCGAGCCGCTCGCGCGCTGGCGGGCGGGCAGACTCGGCTGGCGCCATCTGCTCGGGACCGTTCGGGACCCCAAGACACTCGCCCACATCTTTCCCGTATTCATCGGGCTGCTATCCGGGACTTTCTTTCTCTTCACCGAGCCGGACGTGTTCCTGACCGTCGGGCCGCCGCTGCTGGTCGGCGCCGGGGCGGTACTGGCCGGTGCGACGTACTGTTTGAACCCACTGGGGGACGACCGCGACCAGTTGCCGCTCGTCCTCACGAGCGTCGAGTCGACGGCGCCGCTGCTTCGCGGCCGCGTCGTAGCGGGGTCGGTCCTCGGGCTCGGGCTGGCCGCCGTCGCGCTCGCGGTCGCACCGCTGGGTCCGGAGCCGATAAGTGCCATCGCCGTCGCCGCCAGCGCGCTGGTCACCGTGCCCGCGGCGGCCGGTACGGCGCTGGGCATCGGTGCGTTCTCGCCACAGTTCGAGCGCCGCGAGTACATGAACGTCGAGCGCGCCCACCCCTCGCAACTTGTGTTGATGGGGTTCATGTTCGGCGGCGGGCTCTTTTTCGGCGGCGGGACCGTCGGCCTCTGGCTCGCGCTCACTGCCGCGCTCGACGGCGATTTCACCCCCGTGCTCGCCGCCGCCGTCTGGCTCGTCGGGCTGGCTATCTATGCCGTCGTCGGACTCCTGGGTTACGGCTACGCGGTGTCGCGGTTCGACTCACTGACCCTGAGCAGCGTCTGACTCCGGGGTATCACATCGCTTTTGCGCGGCGCGGCCGACGACGCCATCATGTACGAAGTCGAAGTGAAAGTCGCCGCTGACCTGAGTGCTGTCGCCGAGCGCCTCGACGAACTGGGCGCCACACAGACAGGAGACGTGGTACAGGTCGACACGTACTACGACGCGCCCCATCGGGACTTCGCCGAGACGGACGAAGCCCTGCGGGTGCGCCGCGAGACCGAGGCCGGCGAGACGGAGGCCCGCATCACGTACAAGGGGCCGCTGGTCGAGACCGAATCGAAGACCCGCGAAGAAGCGGAGACCGGCGTCGACGACGGCGAGACGGCCGACGCCATCTTCGAGAGCCTGGGCTTTAGCCCGGCCGCGACGGTCGAGAAGGACCGCCGATTCTACCGCTACGACGGCTACACGGTGACGTTGGACGCCGTCGAGGGTGTCGGCGAGTTCGTCGAGGTAGAGACCGAAACCGACGAAGACGGCGTCGAAGCGGCCCGTGAGGGTGCCTTCGCGGTACTTCGCGAACTGGGGCTGGACCCCGAGGACCAGACCCGGACGTCGTATCTCGGTTTGCTGCTGGAAGATTCCTCGTAGTAATCTTTCTCCGTCGAGCGGTTCCCGTAAGTTATAGAAGCGGCCACAGCGAAGGAGGAGCAATGACCGAGCGGAACATCCACGTCGCCCCCGAGAGCGGGCTCGCGGTCGAGGAGCAGAACGTCGAAATCGTCGAGCGGAAGGGCATCGGCCACCCCGACTCCATCTGTGACGGGGTCGCCGAGAGCGTCTCTCGGGCGCTCGCACAGACATACATCGACCGCTTCGGGAAGGTACTCCACTACAACACCGACGAGACACAGCTCGTGGCCGGCACCGCCGCGCCGGCCTACGGCGGCGGCGAGGTGCTCGAACCCATCTATCTGCTCGTGGTCGGCCGCGCGACCAAGACCTACGAGGGTGAGCGCATCCCCGCCGAGACCATCGCGCTACGGGCCGCCCGCGAGTATCTGGGCGAGAACTTCCCGCATCTGGACCTGGGCACCGACATCGTCGTCGACGTGGAGTTCGGCGAGGGGTCGGGCGACCTCCAGACCGTCTTCGGCGAGGAGGAGGTCGTCCCGAACGCCAACGACACGAGCTACGGTGTCGGCCACGCGCCCTTCTCCGAGGTCGAGCGCATCGTCGCCGACACCGAGCGGTCGCTGACCGGGGAGTACGCCGCCGACAACCCCGTAGTCGGTCAGGACGTGAAGGTGATGGGCAAGCGCGAGGGCGACCACATCGACGTGACCGTCGCCGTCGCGATGGTCGACGAACACGTCGCGGACCTGTCGGATTACAAGGAAGCCGTCGAGGACGTCCGCTCGTACGTGACGGAACTCGCAGTCGAGAAGACCGACCGCGACGTGACCGTCCACGTCAACACCGCCGACGACTACGACGAGGAGTCCATCTATCTCACCGTTACGGGGACCAGCGCCGAGCAGGGCGACGACGGCTCCGTCGGCCGTGGTAACCGCGCCAACGGCCTCATCACGCCGAACCGGCCGATGAGCATGGAGGCCACCTCCGGGAAGAACCCCGTCAACCACATCGGGAAGATATACAACCTCCTCTCGACGGAGATAGCCCAGTCGGTCGCCACGGAGGTCGACGGCATCCGCCAGGTACAGGTCCGACTGCTCTCACAGATAGGCTCGCCCATCGACCAGCCCCACGTCGCCGACGCGATGGTCGTCACCGAGGACGGCGTCGCAGTCGGGGATATCGAGGACGAGGTCGAGGCGACTATCGACGCGGAGCTTGCCGACGTGACCGACATAACCCGCAAGGTCATCGCCGGCGAGCTCACGACGTTCTAACCTGCGAGCGACACCCCTTTATTCGCTTTCGGGCAACTGCCGGTATGCACCCGCCCGAGTCAGACGTCGTACTCGTCCGGCACGGCGAGCTGGGCGTCAAGAGCGAGCAGGTCCGCCGGAAGATGGAGCGCCGGCTGACCGAGAACCTCCGGGCGATGTTCGACGCCCGCGGGCTCGCGGGCGACATCGAACGCCGTCGCAACCGCCTGTTCGTCCACACCGACGAGCCGGACGCCGTGGCCGACGCGGCCGCCGACACGTTCGGCGTCGTGTCGGCCTCGCCAGCGGTGACGATCGACCCGACGCTCGATGCCATCGAGGCCGCACTCGTCGCGGCGACCGAAGCGAACTACGACGGCGGGAGCTTCGCCGTCGACGCGGCCCGCGCCGGGCCCAGCGACGCCCATCCCTTCGCCAGTACCGACATCGAATCGGAGGGTGGCGCGGCGGTGTGGGACGCGGTCGAATCACTGGGTCACGAGCCCGTGGTCGACCTCGACGACCCCGATTTCAGGCTGTTCGTCGAGTGTCGCGCCGACGAAGCGTACGTCTTTCTGGAGAAGCGAGCGGGGCCGGGCGGGCTCCCGCTTGGGACCCAGCGCCCGGCCGTCGCGCTCGTCAGCGGCGGCATCGACTCGCCGGTCGCCGCCTGGAAGCTGATGGCCCGCGGCTGCCCCGTGATACCGGTGTACGTCGACCTGGGCGACTACGGCGGTCCCGACCACCGGGCGCGGGCCCGGGCGACCGTCGAGACCCTGGCGAGCTATGCCCCGGCCGAGTCGATGGATATGCACGTCGTCGACGCCGGCGCCGTCGTGGCCGACCTAGAGGCGGAGATGGGCGATTTGCGGATGCTCGCGCTGCGGCGGTTCATGCTCGCGGCGGCCGAGGCCGTCGCCGAGTCCGAGCGGGCCGTCGGCGTGGTCACCGGCGAGGCCATCGGCCAGAAGTCGAGCCAGACCAGCGCGAACGTCGCGGTGACCGACGCCGCGGCCTCGCTGCCGGTTCACCGGCCGCTGCTGGCGACGGACAAGTCCGAGATAACGCAACTCGCCCGGCGTATCGGTACCTTCGAGGACGCCACGGTCGACACCGGCTGCAACCGCGTCGCCCCGGCGCTACCCGAGACGAACGCCGACCTCGACGCAGTCCGGGCGGCCGAACCCGACGACCTCTTCGAGCGGGCGCGGGCGTGTGCGACGGCCCGCGAGGTCGTCCCCATCGAAAGGTAAATCTCCGGGGCGCCAGTGAGTCGGCGTATGGCCCAGGTGTGTCTCGTCGGGAGCGACGACGTGAACCTCCGGTACGAGCTACTCTCCCGTGAGACGGCCCGGAACGCACTGGTCACGTACGACCTGCGCGAGCCCTTCGAGAACACCCTCCAGGTCGAGACGGTGAGCCTGGGCGCGGCGGTCGCCCTGCTCAACGACCTGAACTGGTATCTCGTCCGCTTTACCGACGCCGCCTTCGTGAAAGTCCCCTCCATCAGCGAGAGCGAGTGGCTCTCGCGGGAGCTGGCGGCCGCTATCAGGGACGACGAGATAGCGCCCGAGGAGACTGGACGATTCCTGACGGTGTACGGCGTGGTCGAGGGCGAGGACGAAGCGACCGAGGGTGATGCGGCCGACGGCGAAGCGGGAGCGGCCCGTGACCGGCCGCCGGAGCTCGTCGAACCGATGCTCCTGACGCGGACTGGCGAGACGATTCCGGAGTACGACCTCCGCGACGTCGACGACACGCTCGTCGTCCGCGTCACAGAGTCGGAGTTTGGCGCCTGAAAGAAGGGTGCCACGCTGTCCTCCCTTCGTCACGACGAGTGTGTCAGAGGCATTGTCGTGACGACTGGACAGGTGTGGTCGGACGCGCGCCGGCGCCGCCACCCATTTACTAACGGGATTGCCTGAAGCATATACCAACCGGCCGGGAGAATTCCCACTCGGTGACCACCCGTCCGTCATCTGGTGGATGAACCGGAAGAATCATGCAACGAAAATAGATATTGGGTATAAAATGGGCCCGGCAGCCAACACTGCAGACATCGTTGCGAAACGACGGGATGTCCTCGCGACACTGGAGACGAAGACGACGAAACCGGAGCTCGTCGAGGCTATCTCGGCGTCGCGCTCGACGGTCGACAGGGCCATCGAGTCGTTGTCTGAGAAGTCGCTGGTCGAGCGCGACGGCAGTCACTACGTCACCACCTACGCCGGTCGCCAGGCACTCGCGGCCTACGAGAAATATCTCGGCCGACTCGAGGCGCTGACCCAGGCCCAGCCCGTACTGTCGGCGTTACCGTCCGACATCGACATCGACCCCGCGGTACTCGACGGGGCGACAGTCGTCGAATCGACGCCGTCAGCACCCCAGCATCCGGTCGAGACCAACATCTCGACCCTGCGGGGCGCAACGGCCTTTCGCGGCACCGGGCCGGCGGTCATTCCGATGTACACGGGTGTCGTCCTCTCACTCGTCGAAGAGGACGAGACAGACGTTGAA